>JACQFO010000051.1 GCA_016200025.1 Nitrososphaerota archaeon | reverse complement strand
TGCCTCCTGGTGAAGGAGGCGGGAGGGAAGATTACCGACGGAACAGGCAGGTCACTAAACCCTGTCCTCGACCTCAACGCGAGGTTCGGGCTCGTCGCAACGTCGAGCAAGAGTCTGCATTCTGAACTCGTGGATCTTCTGAAGCGGCGAGAGGCCTAGGCATCAACAAGGTTCACCAACGGGCGCATCACTCACATTGTTATAATCCGCCAGAGGAGCCTGACGAGCTTCCGATGGCCTCGCAGATTTCACTTAGGAAGACGGGCTTCGTGGTCTTCGGCAGCAGACTTGCGAGCGTCTTTACAGGCCTCCTTTTCCTGATTATGGTCACCCGGTCCCTCACGCCCGCCGCCTTCGGGCTCTGGGAGTTCATCTACGACCTGGTGGCGTTCGCGTCCTATCCAGCCTCGGTGATTGGCTTCTGGGCCTTGAGGAGGGTCGCCCGCGGAGGCCAGGTCGCGAAGACGGCCTTGCTTGTCAGCGCCGGGCTGAGCATCGGCGGGGGAGCCTCATTCCTTGTCGCATCTGCCCTCCTCCACGGCAACGTGGGCTCGGACCTTTCGCACTTCCTCGTAGCGGCGATAATGGTGCCCCTGTCCTACTGGAACACCGCATCGATTTCCGTGGCCTACGGGCACAGGCCCACGATCACGGGCTACGCCCTCATGATCTCCGAGGTGTCCAAGGTCTTGGCCGCCTACTTCCTGCTCGTGGTGTACTCCGCAGGGGTGGACGGGGTCATCGTCGCGCTCGAGGTTGCCTACTTCGCCCAGGCGGCCACTGCGACGTACATGTGCAGGTCCATCCTCAAGGGTAAGGTCGACTTCGCAGAGAGCAGGAGGTGGTTCGTGGGTTCCTGGGTCCCTCTGGTGAACACCCTGGCCTCTCTGGTGCTCATATCGGACACCTTCGTGGCCCCGTTCGTCTTCTCCGGGACCACGGTGGTGGGATACTACCAGGCCGCCTTCTCAATAGCCAACATCGTGAGCTACTCCAGCTACCTCTCCATAGCGTTGTACCCGCTGCTCTTGAGCGGGCGGCGCGGCGATGTCACAAACCTCGCGCTCGACTTCTCCTTGCTCTTCGGACTCCCGATGGTGACGGGCGCTGTGGTCCTCGCTAAGCCCGTCCTGTTCCTGCTGAAGCCGGCCTACGCCTCGGCAGAGGCAGGGCTCGTCATACTGTCTTTCTCAGCCCTCTTCCTCTCCCTCTCCTTCGTCCTCGACTCGACGCTCCTGGGCTTGGAGTCTGCGGACGCGGTCGAGGGCGGGACCAAAACAAGATTCCGCGGCACGGCCTTCGCCTTCGTGCCAGCGGTCAACTTGCTATATGCCGCAGGGTACATCGGCTCGACCTACCTTGTCCTGGTCTTCACGGCCTCGCTCCCGGTCTCTGAAATAGTGAAGGCCTGGGCGGGCGTCCAGTTGCTCGCGACTGTATCGATGGTGGCCGTCAAAGCGAGGAAGGCCAGAAGCATCAAAGCCCTGGCCCTGCCCAGGTCCCTTCCCAGGTACATCGTCGCAGCGGCGCTGATGGGGGGGTCCGCCTTCGGTCTTGGCTCTCTACTCCTCGACTATGGGTCGAGTTCCATCGATTTCGCTGGGAGGCTCGTCGCGACCGTCTTGCTCTCGGGCGGGGTCTACTTCGCCGCGGTCTACGCTCTTGATGAACGGTTCAGGACCCTTACGAACAAGGTCGTCTCGGCCATCCGGGACAGGGGTGCTGGTGCCGGGGCCGGCGTCCCCGAAGGCTTCCCTGGACCTGAAGTGGAGAGCCCAGTCTTCGGCCGGGGAACCAAGAACGAGGACGAGCGCGCTACCTAGAAGATGCTAGCGATCTGGTTCCTTGCCTTCCCTACGAACTGCCGTCGCTGCCTCACTCCCACCCAGTCCGCTATGTCAGACCTCTCCAGCCCAGGATGCGACAGGTATCCGACGAGCACCTTCAGCGAGTTCGCCGGTTCGCGGCCGAAGTTTACCGCGACCCTCCCGAGGGTGTAGGCAAACCCATAGCCAAGGACGTACATCGCCCTCCCGTCGTGGACCCCCTTTAGCCTGGTCCTCCTGTTGACGTTGGAAGTGATTGTCGGATAGACCATGACGGCGTAACCCTCCTGCAAGAGCCTGAACCTCAGCCACGCCTCGTATCCGTACATCAGAGGGTACTTCATTCCGTTGAGCGACCTCCAAACCGACGCCTTGACCGCGAATCCCGAGTTCCTTGGCATCTCGGGGTCCACTGGCTCGCCTAGGATCGCCCCGCTCGCGGCCGCGACCTGGGTGTCCCTCTCCATCTCGCCCAGCAGTCTGCCGACGTAGTTCCGAGGCAACGGATTGTCCGCGTCCACGATGACGACGTACTCAATAGAAGCAGAGACTCTTCTGAGACCAGCATTGATGACCGACGCAAGGCGCGGCTGTCCGAGGTAGCTTTCATCATGGCGCGGGAGCCTGACCACGAGGGAGCCATACCGTTCCGCGATCGCTGCCGTGGCGTCCCGAGATCCGTCGTCGACGACGATCATTTTCGAGGGCCTTTGCGACTGTCCAGCCAAGGACTCGAGCGTTGCAGGAAGGTTCGGGGCCTCGTCCCTTGCTATCGTTATCGTTTCATATGACGGCATGCTCTATCCTGCGAAGGCACCCGAGAGG
This sequence comes from Nitrososphaerota archaeon, assembly GCA_016200025.1. Lineage (GTDB taxonomy): Archaea > Thermoproteota > Nitrososphaeria > Nitrososphaerales > Gagatemarchaeaceae > UBA183. The sequence continues at coordinate 7,950 of JACQFO010000051.1, read as the reverse complement.
ACCCTCTCCATCTCCGACTGGACCTCTTCGAAGGGCTTGGTGGCATCGATTACAGTGTACCCCCGGGCCCTCGCGATCCTGAGGTACTCCTCCCTCTCGTCTGCGAGGATCTCCGGCTGGTACCTGATGTGCCTAGAGGCGCCTGAGGGGCCTCACCGGGTACCCCAGAGACGCGTACTTCACGTAGGTGCTCCAGATGTACCTGTCAAAGACTACGACCTTCCCCTCCAACCCGACCCCGAACGCCGTAACCAGATGCAGCGCCAGGTTGTCGATGAGCGACAGAACGGGCCTGAGAGGGTTCCCCCCGCGCCGCCTGCCCTTCGATTCGAGGTCCCCCGATGCACTCCTCGCGAAGGCGCCCACAAACAGGTACCTGTGGAACGGGACGTTTGAGTACTCGTAGCCCCTCGCTGAGAACCAGGACCCCAGGGCCTCTGCGTGCGTCGACTTCCCGCTCCCGTCAATGCCGAGCAGGGCGACCGTGCCTCCCCTCTTCCCTCGACCCGCAGCCGCGAAGACCCTGCGCTGATACTCGTCGTTGAGGAACACGGCGCCGAGAATCAGGAAGACCCCTGTGGACTGCAACAGGAACTGCGCCCCGAAGGGCAAAAGAGCCCCGCCCGCGGCAGCGAGGAGCGCCCTCAGGGCGTTGGGCGCATCGTTGGCCAGTCGGAGGTGCGCCGCCCAACTCTTCAAAACCCCCATGGTCGAGAAGAACAGAGCGAAGAAGAAGACGAAGAGGAAGCCCAGAAGCGGATTGATGTATGAAAGGACTGCCGCGACTGAGGCGGATGCGACCGCTGTCGGCTTCATTATCAATGGGGCGTCACCTCGTCTGAAGCGACCCGCGAGCCTGCGCTAATTATCCTTGCGTTCCCTTGGCGTGCCCGGCGCTCATGCAGCCAGGAAGGCGGCGAGGTCCGACAGGTTCGCGAAGCTGAAGTCGGGCCGCGAGTCGCCGGTGCCGGTCCTGCCGACGAGCGCGACCTTCACTCCCGCCTTCTGGGCCGAGAACACATCGTTGAGTCTGTCTCCGATGAAAAGCGCCTCCCCGCGGTCCACGCCCAGACGCCCGAGGGCGGAGAGGAGCTGTTCGGCACGGTCGAGCGAGTCTTCCCTGGTGACCGAGACAGCGAACGCGGAGGCCAGGCCATGTTCCATCGCTATCCTATCGTAGGCCTTCCGTCCCTGCATGGTCACGAGGCCCAGCTTCGCCCGGGAGCGCAGCCCGGAGACAAGGTCGAGAGCCCCGGGCAGAGGCTCGCAGGCCTCCACGGCCTTGAGCTCCAACGAATCGACGGCAGCGAAGGCCTCGGCGCGGCGTGCTGGGTCGTTCCCCAAGTGCTCTCGGAGGCTCTCGAACAACGGGATGAACTGCGAGTCTGTGGCGAAGATTTTCCTCAGGCTTCCCCGCACGGCCTCCCAGTCGACGGGTATCCTGAACAGGGTCCCGTCCAAGTCGAAGACGTAGGCACCGAACTTTTCAGCCTTCATCAAGGGCCCCCTAGAGCACCCTTTCTTTCCAGCCGTCTTCCCGCCAGAGGATGACCCCGGAGTCCATGTTCCGTATCATGTAGTAGTCGGCTGGCAGAAGGTCGTGCCTGGGGACTCCGCTCGGTGAAGGCTCCCCGAGGCCCAGGCGCACGTAGAGGTCCGCCAGGTTCGAATACCACGGCAGTCTGAAGTGCTTGAGCGCGACGTATCCCCAGAGGGGCATCGTAGTGTGGAACTTGCCGGAATCGACCTCGGTGACGCAGGGCCTCCCCGCCGCGTCCTCCTTGACGTCGATCGAGAACGCTCCGTCTGGCTTCGTAGTTATCGCCCTCACCGCCCTCTCCGAGGCCTCGTTGACCCTCTGATCGTGGACCGTCTTCGCCACTGAAGGCGTCCCCGTTATCCCCGAAGGCGAGATGTGCTTGAAGGGATACTCGATTCGTTCCCTGCAGTAGGACGTCACCAGGACGCCTTCTCTCCAGATGCTGTCCCAGGCGATGTTCCTCCCAGGGAGGTAGGACTGCAGGATGAACTCGTCGACGGGAACGCCGCGGTCAACCCAGAGGCCAATCCAACTCCTCGCTTCCGACGGCTTTTGGCAGAGCAGGCTGAACCTCCCGCCCGCGCCGTGCCTCGCCCTTGCCCAGACTGGGGCCCCGAGCGCCCCAAAGGCACCCTCCAGCTCGTCCAGGGACGAGAGGGCCCTGGTCTCCGCCACCGGGACCGAACTTAAGATGAGTTTCTCCTGGGTGAGGAGCTTATCCTGGCCTACCTTCATCACGTCGGGACTCGGCAAGAAGACCGGCGCAGGGAGCTCGCCCCTCGCCTCCGAGAGCACCAGGGCCTCGCTGGACGGCTGAGGGTGTATGAAGTCCGCCTTCTCCTTCTTTGCGATGTCCACGATTCTGGCCAGGAAGTCGGCGCTGTCGTGCCTTGGCGAGTGGTAGCGCGAGTCGAGGTCTGGGAGTTCGATGTAGTACCTGCTGAACTCCGTCCCGGCGATGTGGTACCCCGACTTCGAAGCCCTCAGGGCCCTGACGAAGTTGACTCCGGCGATGCCTCCTGCGCCCGTGACGAGTATCCGTTCCTTTGCCATCCTACCCGACCCTCAACTCGAAGTCGTCCGAGGCGACCCTGACGAGCGTCTTCCCTCTCATCTCTTCCATCGTGCCCCCTTTCACGAGTGGCTTTAGTCCTTCTTTCCCTTCGAACTCAAGGCAGAGTCCCTCCGGCGGTGTACCATCGAGCCTGTAGACGCCGCCATAGTGCACAAGAGGAGCCTTTCTCGCAGTCCACCAGGACGCAATGGCCGCCGCGGGCGCTGCGTAGCAGCCCTTCTCGAGTACCATGTCGATGATCTCTGCGAACATCCGCCCCCCTTTCATCTTCACTGACTCCTGATGCCAGAGAAGGGTGAAGAGCCCGCCGAGGTCCTCGACTCTGTCGAGAATCCGCCTCGCCGCCTCGAGGCCCTGCTGCTCGTCGAGCTTGAGGTATCCCCAGAGCGTCGTGTCCATGAGGACCAATGGCAGCTCAAGGATGCTCATCGGCTCCCAATCGGAGCCGGGAGGTTGGAAGGGAGTGCAGAGCCCCACCTTGAACCCAAGCTTGTCCCTGTTTCCCACCGATGAATCGTGGAGGAAGCCCGCGCCCTGGGCGACCTCCCAGGTCTTGCCAAAGTCGAATTGGAGGTAGTGCTCTCTGAGGCCCCGCGGGGCGAAGCCGAGGGCCGAAGTGAACCTGCCGACAGCCTCGGCCATGCGTTCGGGCGAGTCGTGGGTGCCAAAATCCCCGTGGAGCCCGACCTCCCAACCCCTCGCCCTCAACGAGCCCAGCTTCCTGGCTAGCTTCGCGAGGTCGTACTCCGAGCTCAGCAAGTAGTAGGTGGACGTGACTCCTCTCTTCCTTTCGATCTTCGCCACCTCGGAGATGTTGTCGTAGAGGGACCTGACGCCGAGCGCCGCGAGGACGACGCCTGCGGTGGAGAAGCGCCGTCTCCTCTCCAAAACGTGCTTCAGGGGCCTCGATACGTTGTCCACGTCGTGGGTGATGCAGGCGGCGAAGGGCGCACCGCCAGGCCAGCGGGCCTTCCTTACGAAATACCCCTCCGTCCGCAGGGAATCCTTCCTCAGCTGTTCCCCATAGGCCCTGATCGCTTCTTCGACATCGGGGCCCTCTCCTGCAGGCTCTCTCTTCCCCCGCAGGGTTGAACCGATGAGCTCAGCCAGGTCTCCAGGGAGCTCTTTTCCATCGACCTCGCCCTTCGGAAGGCCCAGGTTGTCCTCTATCAGGAAGGCTGCGTAGGATCGTTCGTCTGCCGTCAGACCCATCCTCCGAAGTAGCTGGGAATCGCCAAAATTGTCACTGATTCAGCCGCGCGGTCGGAACGGGTGTTCCCGCTTTTATTCTTGGCAGCAAGGTACAAACCGAGGAAGTTCAGGAGCCGAAATGTGTAGGCGGCGCGTCTAGGGCTTCGACCCGGGCTCGCTCGGAACCTCGGGGATCTCGGCCATTGGCTCGGGCGCGGGCGTAGTGGCCATGGTGTAACCGATCCATCCGAGGATGCCCAGCAGCAGGGCCACGCCTATGAACGCGGTCACCTTCAGCGTCTCCTCCCAGGCGAACCAGAGTAGAAGCGCGTAGATGACAATCCCCAGGATGCTCCCTCCGAAGATCGCCATGCCGATTGCCCTGTCGTTGGCCATGAAACGCATCTGCGAGAGGGGGACTCAATATAACGATTGTGCCTTTGCCTTAGCCCAGAACCTTCTCTGCGACGGACGGGTCCCCCCGGGTCGCAAGGTAGACCCCTGGAAACCCTTCGTCCCTCAGGCGCTGCGCAACTTTCCTTGCCTCGTCGAGCAGAGCTCTCTCCCCGGACTTTGCGATCGTGTAGAACGAAGGAGGGAGGTTCCAGCCAAAGTCCTTGGCGCGCTCTTCCGCGTCCGACCTGCTCCGGAACGGAAAGACGTTGAGAAGGACCTTGCCTTTCAGGCGTGTCTTCTCGAGCAGCCTGGAGTGGGCCCCGAAGGTCTCCCTCGAATCTGTGGTCGGGGGCTGGGCGAGGAGGAGGTCTGCGCCAGCGGCGAGCCTCGAGTCTGCCAGCATCTCGCCCTTTCGGCTCGAAAGGCGAGCAAGGTCGACAGGAGAGAGTATTCTGACCTTCTTCCTCGTCCTCCGTCGAAGCTCGACAGCCTCGCTAATCACCGCAGACAGCGAATGGAAGTCGTAGGCGTTGAAGATGCCCGAGCCCGGGGGGTACCTGTCGCCCCAGGCCAGCATCATTGAGTTGAGACCGAGTGAGAGGGCCTCCAAGATTTGGGACAATAGCTGGGGCCTGTTAGAGTCTCTCGCAACGATCACTGGCGCCGCCTTCACGCCTGCCCGATCCTGTAGGATCGAAGCCGCCTGGACGGCCGGGAGTCTCAGAAGGTCGGGCTTCTTCAGGTTGGCGACCAGGACGAGGTCCGAGATGTCCCTTATGCCCCGTACTCCGTTCACGAAGCCATCCACGGTGGATTCTAGATCGATGCGGGCGTGCCCTGAAGAATCTGCGGGAAAGACTGGCGGAAAGACCTCGACAACCCGAAGGAATGGCATTCGGACAAGTTGCGTCTCCTTCGGCTACTAAACGCTTCCGAGCCCAGAGCGGCGATTTGACATTCAGTTCACTTTCGGAGTAGTCCCGGACAAAGATGTCACATGTGGGTTTTGCCTCATAAGCTTCGGAAATGTCCTCACTTCGGTGGCTTCCGACTCCCCGGTCGGACGTGGTCATGATAGTCCGCGGTTGTCGCGGCAGCACATTCGGAGGACGACGGAAGACGCGAGGAGGTGGCAGGAGAAGTATCTGGAGGGGAAGTCGATCCTGAAGATTGCGGAAGAGGACGAAACCGACCCCAAACTCGTAAGCGCATGGCTTCGCAAGGTGGGAGTCGTCACTAAGCAAGGTAGACATCGAGTGATTCAGCCTCCCATACAACAGCCAAACGAGGTCATCGAGCTAGCGGCAAGAGGAGCCGCAACTCTTCTGAAGCTCGTAGAGGAGCGAATCTGGGGAGCCCAGAGCAGTCAGTGGGGCACGAGCCAATTGGACAACTTTTGTAGGTTCGTGAGTCTTCACCACGAAGGAGAGGGGGTCGAGGAGATTGCCAACACCCTCGGTGTCCACAGGTCGACGATTCCGAGCTGGAGGAAGGGGTTAGCCCTGCCTTACATGATGAAACTGGCTGTGGCGGCCTCCTCACACGCCTTTGAACCTGGATGGAAAATCCTCCCAATGCGGTTGAGTTCGGGCGCAGGTGAACAGATGGGATGGATTTCCGCTCCGGTCAGGATATCGACTTATCAAGACATCGAGAAAGTGGTCGCCCAACTTCCAGTCCTCCCTCTGGCGGTCGATAAAGCAGCAAGGTTTGGGATTGACCCTTCGAAGCTGAATGACATGCGGACCGAGCTGTTCGGCTACTTGCTTGCCATGATGGCAGGGGATTCAAGCAAATCAGGAGGCAAACTAGAACGGTTCGCGTCGATGAATCTGGATCTCCAGCTTACACTCAAACACGACAGCAACGAGAGACTTGGAAGGTTTGTCTGTATGTGTGCCAACACCTTAGGATTGGAGATGAAACGCATCGCAGACAAAGCACCCACGGGCATGACGCGACTAGGAAAGCAGCCTTCGGCGGCATACAGATGGATTTCGGAGCGCTCGCCCCTCTTGGCTTGGAGGTTTTCGGTTGGCCTGGGATTGAGTTGGAAAGAGCGAACTAGTTACAACCGCCTACACATGGACTGGATTTTTACATCGCCGAGAGGTTTCAGGTTGCGGTTCGCCCAAGGATTGGCCGACTCGGATGGCGCGGTCCACCTCCGGAACGTGAGGATTACCACTGTGCCAAATGCGGAGTTCGTCTCCTTGCTGTTACGAGGATTGGGCGCGAAGAGCGCCCACGTGATAACAGAAGGCGGGCAGCCCATTCGAACCTACATTAGTTCCAGAGATGCGGCCAACCTTCCCCTATTCAATGAATTTGTAAGGGGTTATCGCTACGAGAGACTTAGAGCCAGGGCTGAGAAAGTTGGATTTCCATTCGTAACCGCGCCTAGCTAGGGTTTTCTTTGACTAGGCCTTCGCTACGGCTTTCTCTACTTGGCCCTTCTGCGTGATTTCCCTGACGATACCCGCTGCCACCGTACTGCCCATGTCTCGAAGCGCAAATCTACCGAGCTCTGGGTACTCCTTGAAAGTTTCGAGGACGATGGGCCTGAGAGGCTGTATCCTCACTATGGCCGAGTCTCCGGTCTTTATCGTCTTCGGCTTCTCCTCGGTGGGCTGGCCGGTCCTCGGGTCGATCTTCGCCACGATCTCGGTGATCGTAGCTGCGACCTGGGCGGTGTGTGCGTGGAGGACGGGCGTGTAACCGGCAGCGATGGCGGTCGGGTGGAAGACGACTATGATCTGGGCCTGAAACTCCTTGGCGATGGTCGGAGGATTCGAAGCTGGGCCCAGCACGGAACCCCGGCGAAAGTCACCCTTGGCGACGCCCCTGAGATTGAACCCGATGTTGTCCCCTGCCATCGCCTCGGTCATGGCCGTGTGGTGGGTCTCGATGGACTTTACCTCTGCCGTCAGGCCTTCGGGCATGATCGATACCGTGTCGCCGACCTTGAACTTGCCGGTCTCGACCCTTCCGACTGGGACCGTACCTACGCCTGTGATAGTGTAGACGTCCTGGACTGGGAGCCTCAGAGGCTTTTCGATGGGCTTTGGCGGCTCGGTGAAGGTGTCGAGCGATTCCAGCAGCGTCGGGCCCTTGTACCAGGGCATGTTGGTCGACTTTTTCACCTCGTTCTCGCCCGTCCAGCCGGAGATCGGGATGACGTTGATCTTCTTGATATCGTAGCCCACGGTCTTCAGGAGATTCTCGACGTCCTGCTTCGCCTCGTTGAACCTCTGCTCTGAGTACTTTACCGTCTTGTCGTCCATCTTGTTGATGCAGACCACCATCTGGGTGACGCCGAGGGTCCTGAGGAGGAAGGCGTGCTCTCTGGCCTGACCGCCGGGGCCGATGGCCACGTCCTCTTCGCCCTTCTTGGCCGAGACAACCAGTACGGCTGCGTCAGCCTCGGAGGCGCCTGTGATCATGTTCTTGATGAAGTCGCGGTGCCCCGGTGCGTCAATCAGGGTGTAGAAGTACTTCGGCGTCTCGAACCTCTGGAAGGCTAGGTCGATGGTGACTCCTCTCTCTCTTTCGTCCTTCAGCTGGTCGAGGACCCAGGCGTACTTGAAAGAGTCGCCGGACCCGGTCTTCTCGGACTCCTTCGCGAACTCTTCAATCATCCTGTTGTCCACCACTCCCATGTCGAAGAGGAAGTGGCCCATTGAGGTGGACTTGCCGTTGTCCACGTGGCCGGTTACTATCAGGTTAAGGTGAGGTTTATTCGCCACTC
>JACQFO010000054.1 GCA_016200025.1 Nitrososphaerota archaeon | reverse complement strand
TGAGGGCATCGATGGGGAGCGCCTCGCTTCCCAGTTCCCTCATTGTGGAAAAGACCCGGGGGTCGACACGCATCTTCCCCGACAGATTTGAAGTGAACTCTGCCAGCTCGGCTCTCTGGGGGAGCGAACCCTTCAGGACCAGGTACGCCGTCTCCTCGAACCCCGCGTTCTGCGCAAGCTCGGAGATCGGGTAGCCGCGGTACACCAATGCCCCATCGGAGTCGCTCTTTGCTATCCTGGTCTCGGTGACCGAGACGCCGGCCAGGCCCTTCGGAACCTTGAGTTGCCCAGCCATCGGAGTGCCCGACGGCGACCGGGGGGTTTTAAGGTCGAGCCCTTCTCAGGCGTCTTGCAGCATCGAGGGCCTTCTTGTCGGCCTTCTCATACCTGCGGTAGTCGATCAGGTCGTAGAACTCATCCCTGCTCATCAGCGAGCCCAGCATTCTCCCTTGCGTGCCCTCTGCGAAGAGCTGCTTGAAGACGCCCTCCACAGTCCTCATCATGGCCCTGAAAGCCGTGACCGGAAACAGCACTACGTTGTACCCCAGCTCTTCGAATCTCGAGGCCGTAATGTATGGGGTCTTCCCAAATTCGGTCATGTTGGCCACGAGGGGCAGGCTCAGCTTCTTCCTGAACTCCTCGAACTCCTCCTCGCTCTCCAGGGCCTCCGGGAAGATGACCTCCGCCCCCGCCCGCGCGTAGACTCTGGCCCGCTCGACGGCCGCGTCGAGTCCTTCTACCGACCTCGCATCGGTCCTCGCTATCACCACGAGCCCTCTCCCCGCCGCCTCCTTCGCCGAGAGGACCTTCTTCACCATCTCGTCCGTGTCCACAAGCTCCTTGCCGTCCAGATGTCCGCATCTCTTGGGCAGTACCTGGTCCTCGATCTGTATCGCAGCCGCACCCGCGGAACCCAGCTCGGCCACTGTTCTCGCCACGTTCAGCGCCTCCCCAAAACCAGTGTCCGCGTCAACGATGAGCGGTGCGCTGACCTCCGAGGTGATGTCTCGTGTGGCCTTGGCGACCTCGGTGAGTGTCGTGATGCCGAGGTCCGGGAGGCCCAGGAGGTTCGAAAAGCCCGCCCCCGAGAAGTAGAGCGCCTTGAAGCCCGTCTTCTGCGCGAGCTTGGCGACCGCGGGGCTGAAGACGCCTGGCGCGACGACAATCCTCTTGCCGACGAGCAAACGCCTCAATGCATCGGCGCTAGTTGCCTGCCCCATTCCGAGTCGTCGGGCCCGGGCTGGTTTATCTCTGTTCTCATCCCCCGGGGGATCCGGCGACCTCGCAGCCTCGGCATCGTTAAATCGCTCGCGCCGTCCGCACCTCCGTTGCTCGAATACAGCACCCATGGGGCGGCGGGAGACGTGGTCCTCGTGCACGGCGCCGGGGGCAACAACCTCCTGTGGAAGCGGACTCTGGGCTACATGGACGGTCCACGAAGGGCTGTCGCAGTAAACCTCCCAGGGCACCCTTCTGGGGACATCACCTGCACCTCGGTCGCTGATTATGCGGTGGCCCTCCATCAATTCGTTCTCGAAAGCGGGTTGGAAAAGCCTGTCATCTGCGGCCACTCCATGGGCAGCGCCATCACTCTGCAGCTCGCGCTTGACCATCCAGAGGACCTTGGCGGTATGGTTCTCGTCGGCGCGGGAGCGAAGCTCGGCGTCGACCCCCGCATCGTCGAAGGCCTCAGGGACCACCCCCTGAAGACCATCGAACAGACAATCACACCGATGAGCTTCAGAGCGATCGACCTCGAACTCGGACGGGAGGCCCGCGCGGCCCTCTCCTTCACCAACCTCCCCGTCTTCCTGAACGATTACCTCGCATGCGAGGGATTCGATGTGCGGTCCGAGCTGCACCGGATTACTGCGAGGACCCTGATCATCTGTGGGGAGGAAGACAGGATGACCCCTCCGAAGTGGTCCCAATATCTCAACGAAAAAATCCCCTCCTCGACCGCTTCCTTCGTCAAGGAGTCCGGTCACATGCTCCCACTCGAGAAGCCTCAGGCCCTGGCAGGCTTGATCCAGCCCTTCCTCTCGGGCTTCAATCGGTGAACTCCTCCCCGCCCTTCCCGATCCTGGCCAGCTCACCGACCAGGGCGATCATCCCGTCGAGTGTTGCCGATGAGACAGGGTAAAGGTCCGCCCCGAAAGAAAGCCGCCTGACGCTCCTGAAAAGTTCGGAGTAGAGGGAGTACTGGTCGCTGTCCTTAGTCTCCGCCAGGGCGTCTTCGAAGGTCCTAGTGTCCTTGCTCCACAGAGAGATCCTCTTCACCCCCTCCTTCGCGATGTCGGTCTTGGTGAGCACCGAAAGCATGGGGACCTTCATCCTAAGGCCCACGGACGCAGATAGGAGCGCGAGGGAGAGGAAGTTCGTGGGCGTGTTTGCTAGGAGAGGGTCCAGGAGGAAGAGCAGCGCCTTCGAGTCGGCCCTGGTCTGTTTGACTATGAATTCGCCGCTCTCCCTGAAGGCAAACAGCTCGATCTGGCCCGGAGTGTCCACGATCACATACTCGGGCCTGTAGGACTCTATCTCCTCCTGGATTTCCTCGAGCTTCGTGGCGACCAGGTCCGCGGCGAGTATCAGGGCCCCGTTGGGCCCTAGCCCGTAGTCCTCCATTACCTGCCGGAGCTCGATGGTCAGCCTGACGTCCACGTCCGGCTCGTAGGGGAGTGCTAGGACCCCGGGGTCCAGGTTGACCGCGATGGCGTCCTCCCCTCTGTTCACGTACCAGGTCTTCAGCGCGCTTGTGAGCAGGGACTTGCCCGAGCCGGCCGTCCCGGTTACGAAGACTACGTCCATGTCAAGCCGACCTCCGCACTCTCTCTTTCCTTCCATCGGTCATGACCGTCCCTCCCTTCCCTACGACCCAACGTGAGACCTCCCCGACTATCCTTGAGACCGTTCCGGCAGCCGATGCACGGTCCCTACGAACGACTGCGACTTCAAGGTCGACCCTGGAGATTGCACCCACCATCTTCGGATGGGACTTCACGTAGGCCCCCGGATGTCTTCTCACTTCCGCCTGAATCACAGGTGCAAGCTCCGACTCCAATACCCCCTCGAGCATCAGTCTGGCCGCCACCCTCTGCAGCGGGCCCGCCGCCAGCCTGACCTCGGGCTCGACCGCGTCGCTGAACATTGCGCGCATCTCCCTGGGGACTCCCGGGAGCGAGAAGACGACCGTTCTTCCAGCCATTATCCTGACTCCAGGAGCCGTGCCTTCTGCGTTCATAACTGGCTCTCCTCCGGCCGGCAGCCGCGCCATCTTCTTCCTCGCGGGCGTCATTTCAATGCCGGCCAGCCCGCGACCCGAGTAATGGCTCACTATCATCGAGATTGCCTTCTCGTTGGTCCTCAATCCTACCCCGAGCCCCGCTGCGACCCCTCTTAGCGTCATGTCATCCGGGGTCGGCCCGAGGCCGCCCACAGTCACTACGAAATCCGGCCTCCTTGAAAGGGACCACCGAAGCGCCTCGGATATCTCTTGGATGTCGTCGTCCACAGTGGCGACGGCCTTCAGCATGGTCCCCAGTCGTGCCAGCCTGCGCCCGACCCAGTGCGCGTTGGTGTTGAGCGTCCTTCCGATTAGAAGCTCCTTGCCGACAGCCAGCATCTCCACCCTCACCAATGCCACTCGCCTTCGGCTTCAGCCTTAAAACGACTGTGAGTCAGCGAACCCATCGTGCGCACTGAAAGGGAATATCCTTCCAGGCCTCTCGTGGGTGCCGGGGCAGTGGTACACCGAGGGCCAACGGTCCTCCTTCTCAAGCGGAAGTTTCCCCCGAACGAGGGGAAGTGGGCCATCCCGGGGGGCCTCGTCGAGCTCGGGGAATCCACGCAACTCGCAGCGCTGCGTGAAGTCGAAGAGGAGACGGGTCTCTCCGTCGAACTTGAAGGCCTCCTGGATGTGAGCAGCGACATACACTCGGGCGTCCACGGGACGCCCAGGTTCCACTACGTCCTGGTCGACTACGCCGCAAGGGCCCCGGCGGGCCGAGTGGAGCTGAACGGAGAGTCGTCCGCCTTCGGATGGTTCACTCATTCGGAAACGCGAAGGCTCAGGATGAGCGAGGGCACCAGGCAGGTCCTCGACCTATTCTTCAGACGGCTTCAGCTGGAAAGCCGCTAGGCGCTCGACTGGGAAGCGCTCCTCCTGACGACCCTACTTGTCCTTGTTGCCGCTCAGCCACCACTCAAGGTAGTCTGACTGCTGGCGCGCCCTCTTCCTCCTCTCGTCGTCGACGGGCGTCTTTTGCTTGTACCTCGCGTCCGAAAGCTGGTCTCTCGTGAGGAAGGCTCCGCAGTTCTTGCACCCGAACCTCTTCGTGGGCGTGTCGTACATCAGCACACCTACGTTGCATTCAGGGCAGACCTGATCCAACTATTTCTCTGGGCGGTCCTGCCCCGACGTGTCCTTAACTTTTCCCCTATCTCCTCCCGGCGAGGGCTTCGCCGAAAAATCCGTTAAATATCAATGAGAGGGGAGCTGGAATCGATAGGCAAGTGGCCGAGAAGCTCGTCCTCGCCGGTCCCGCCTCCGAAGAACTTGGCAAGTCGGTCGCCCAGAGCCTCGGGCTGGGGACGCTGGACGCAGAGTTCAAGGTCTTCCCTGACGGCGAATCAAAGTTCACGCTCGACGCAAGGGTCTCCGGGAAGAGCATCTTCCTAATCCAGTCGACCCATCCTCCGGTCGACCAGCACCTGTTCCAGCTTCTCCTGGCCGCCCACCGCCTGAGCCAGGACGGGGCCAAGGTGACGGCGGTCGTGCCCTACCTCGCCTATGCGAGGCAGGACAAGGAGTTCCTCCCGGGCGAGGGCGTGACCCTGGGGGTCGTCGCGCACCTGGCGAGGTCCGTCGGCGTGCGACGGCTTGTGACTGTGGACATCCATTCTGCAGAGGGCCTTTCGCTTTTCTCCTTCCCAACGTACAGCGTTTCAGCAATCCCAAACCTCGTCGAGTACGCAAAGTCGCAGATGCGCCTGGACGACCCGGTCGTCATCGCCCCGGACATGGGAGGCTCCAAGAGGACCGAGGCCTTCGCCCAGCTCTACGGGGCGAAGTTCCTGCAGCTCACGAAGACCAGGGACAGGTCCAGCGGAGACGTCAGGGTGAAGGAGGACAAGCTCGACGTGGAAGGGAAGCAGGTGCTCATTGTCGACGACATCATCAGCACAGGGGGGACGGTCAGGGCGGCTGCGGAGGCGGTCCTGAAGGGAGGCGCGAAGGGGGTCTCGGTGGTCGGGGTGCACGGGCTCTTCGTCGGCTCAGCGACCCAGACCTTGGAGAAGGCCGGGCTGAGACACGTAGTGTGCACCAACACGGTCCCGGGCAAGTTCAACAAGGTAGACGTGTCTGAAGCGATCTCCGCGCACCTCAAGACTCTTGACGAATAGGTCCCTCGTGCTGCTTTCAGGAGAGCGGAGCTCGCTCCCCGCCGCTGAGGCGAAGGCTCTCTTCCTAGCCTTCGACCCCAACTCGCGGTTCGCAGTCCCCGAACCCAGGGTCATGGTCGTCGAGACTGAGGCGGACCCTTTCATGGTTTCAAGGCGGGTCGCCTTCTCGAGGCGGGTGGGCAGCTTGCTTGAGAGTCCCAGCGACGCATCAGAAACCGTGGAAGGAAGACGGATAAGGTTCAGGAGCTTCGACCTGAAGTCCGGCGGCAGCCAGGTCGACCCGAGGAAAAGGCTCGCAGGGGTCGAAGCCAAGGTCGACCTCAAGCACCCCGACTACGAGTTCACGCTCATCCGCGGCGAAAAGGAATACCTTGCCCTGACCGCACCAACGGCGATGCTCCAGGGCTGGTCCAGGCGCAGACCGCGCGCCAGGCCCTTCTTCCATCCCTCGGCGATCTTCCCCAAGCTCTCCAGGGCCCTCGTGAACCTGACTGGCTGCAGGGAGGGCGACCTCTTCCTCGACCCGTTCGCGGGCACGGGGAGCATCCCCATAGAAGCGGCAGCAGTCGGCGCAAGGGTCGTAGCCTTCGACCAGTCGGCGGAGATGGCGTCGGGCGCCCTGTCAAACATGAGGCACTTCCGTCAGAGTTGGGAGGGCGTGGTCCGGGCCGACGCTTTCCTCCCGCCTGCCCGCGGGTTCGACGCGGTCGCGACCGACCTCCCCTACGGAAGGGTGTCAAGCACCAGAGGGTTCGGAGCCGACAGCGTAGCCGAACGATTCACAGGGGCCCTCGGGAGGCTCATGAAACGAGAAGGCAGAGCAGTGGTGATGCACTCTCAGGCCAACAAGGTCGAAAGCAGAGGGGACATGCTCGTCGAAGAAGAGCACCATCTTTATGTCCACAGGCTGCTGACAAGGACGATAACGATCCTCAGAAGGAGATAGGCTTGGTAGCGCTTACCGCGATCTTTCTGGGGACAAGCTCCGCCGCTCCGACCAAAGACCGAAGCCTCCCGGCGATCGCCCTGCAGCGCGAAGGCGAGCTGCTCCTGATGGACTGCGGCGAGGGCGTCCAGAGGGAGATTCTCAACCAGGGGCTCGGCCTCAACAGGGACACGACCGTCCTCGTCACCCACCTCCACGGGGACCACGTCACCGGGCTCCTCGGACTCCTGCAGACCATGAGCATGGCACAGCGGACGAAGCCCCTCAGCATCGTCGGCCCGCCGAAGCTTCTGAAATGGCTCGAAGTGACGTCTGAGCTGCTGCACATCGGCCTGACCTTCCCCATCCGGTTCTCTCCCGCCAGGCCCGGCCGGGTCTTCAGGACAAAGGGCTTCACTATCAAGGTTGCCAGGGCGACTCATTCCATAGAGGCCTATTCATTCGTAGCCGAGGAGCAGGCGAGGCCCGGGGTCTTCTATCCGAAGAAGGCGAAGGCACTGGGCGTACCCGAGGGGAAGCTCTGGTCCAAGCTGCAGAAGGGAAGGAAAGTGAGAATCGGGACCCGCGTCGTCGCGCCCTCAGACGTCACCGGCTCGACCCGCCCAGGGAGAAAGGTTGGATACTCCGGAGACACCCGTCCCTCGGCGAGGCTAGCCCGATTCTTCGCCGGCTGCGACCTCGTCATCTTCGACTCGACCTTCAGTGGCAGGGACAGGGAGAAGGCGGTCGAAAGGAAGCACAGCACATGCGTGGAGGCGGCCGAATTGGCCAGAAGGGCCGGGGCGCGGAGGCTAGCCCTTACCCACTTCAGCGCGCGATACACCCGTGTTTCGAGCCTAGTGAGGGAGGCGCGCAGGGTCTTCCCAAACACAGTCGCCGCCTCTGACGGAATGCGAATCGAGGTTGGCTATCCGCCCTCGTAGGCGCTAAGCCAGTCGATCAGTCCTTCGACCTTCCTAGACCGCATCCTGAGGTAGATAGGGCCCAGGGGCGACTCCTCGGGGCTTGCGCAGAGGGCGGCAACGCCTACAGCCGCAGCCTGCCTGTTCAGAAGTAGGACGGCCGAGTCGCCCTTTACGCTCTTGAGGAGAAGCCTCCTGGCGGCGCCTCTCACGTGCCGATCTCTCAGCTGGTCGTGGATCCGCTCAAGCGACAGGGAGTCCTCAGAGACGAACGTTGCCGCCCCCGACCGGACCGCAACTTCCCCGAACGATTCTCCAACCAGGTTCCTGACCGCCATAGCAACCTTCCCCGTGTCCTCGGAGGGGGAGAGCCGGGCCTCCAGGGCCACGGTCGCGCTGGGTGGCCTAATCGTCAACCGGGTTCGACCACCGGCCAACGATCTCAGACATCGCGCTGGCCAACTCCTCCGGCGAGGCGTGCTCGTTAGAGACCATCTCGTCGGCCAACGCAATGGCGCTCCCGATCCCCACCCCGAGCTCTCGCTCGTCTCTTGCTGTGAACATCTCGCGCGTCAGAGGGTCGTCGCGCCTCCCCCTCTCCCTCAAGAGCGCATAGCGTCTCTCCGGGGAAGCATGGACAGCCACGAGGATCACCATCGCCTTACGCTTGAAGACCTCGACCTCGTGAATCGACCTTATGCCGTCGACGACGACCAGTGCCGAGCCGGTCTTCTCCACTGCCCTCATGCAAAGGTCTGCGACCGCTGCCTCGCCGTGCTCCTTGCGGAGCTGCTTCATCACCTCCCCCGTGTTCTTCGAGTCGGGCTCCAGCCCGCGTCTCTTTGTCTCCTCACGAATGACGTCACCCATCACGACTCTCTTCCACCCCTTCGCCACCAACGCCTGGGCCGCGGTCGACTTTCCCGCTCCGGGCATCCCTGTCACCGCCACAATGCGCAACAAAACGGTCGCCCTCTGCCCGACGGAAAGCGGATTTAAATCAAGTTCCGGCACTGCAATCTCGTTGCGCGCGTTTGCAGCGCTGGAGGTCTCCGATGCCACAATCCTCGACGGGCTGGTCGACTTTCAGAACCGGCTAAAGGGAACTGGCGCAGACCTCAAGACTGTGGAGAGAAAGAACATCCACTTCACAATGAAGTTCCTCGGCGAAATAACCGACTCCCAGGCGAAGCAGGCCGACGGGGCCCTGCGGGCCCTCAATCTGCCACGGGCAACGGCGGAGGTCAAAGGAATAGGCGCATTCCCAAGCGTGTCGAGCCCAGGTGTCCTGTGGGTCGGGGTCTCCGAGGACGACCGGGGACGCGTCGAAGAAATTGCCGCAGCGGCAATTCACGCCCTCGCAGGGATTGGAGAGGAGGACGAAAGACCCTTCCATCCTCATGCCACCCTCGCGAGGTCCAGGTCTCGACGGGGGACCCCGGCTCTCCTCGCCCTCCTCCGCTCCAACTCCACGACCTCCTTCGGCACAATGGCCGTGACCGAATTCAAACTGAAGTCTAGCGTCCTGGGCCCAGGTGGACCCACCTACACAGATATCGGAGCGTACCCCCTGCATTGACGGTACTCCTGAAGGTCTTGCGAGAAGCCGCCCGGTTAGTGGAACCTTCCGCTGCTGAGGACGCAAGAGTGGCTTCACTCTCGAGGATGCTTCTGTCAAGGACGAGGGCAGCCGCTTC
>JACQFO010000053.1 GCA_016200025.1 Nitrososphaerota archaeon | reverse complement strand
TCAGTAACCTCTTTCTGAGTTCGCATATAAGCATTTTAACTTTACAGAGGGTGAAAGGTTAAGAACAATTTATCCTCCGACCTTGGAAGGAGAACACGTGACACTAAGCGAAAGGGCCAGCGCGGCCATAGAAGCACTGGGGCTGACGGGGAGTGAAGTGAAGGCCTACGTCGCGCTCTTGAAGGGAGGGACGATGACCGCCAGCGAGGTGAGCAGGGAGGCCAGGATTCCATATTCGAAGGTCTACGACGCGTTGGAGTCGCTGCACAGGCGCGGATGGGTGGAGGAGCAGAAGAGCAGGCCGATAGTCTACACAGCGAAGCCGCCGGACACTGCGCTCGAGGAGCTGAAGTCGAGGCAGGAGACTGAGAGGAGGGAGAAGGAGCAGGTCGCCCTCGAAGAGCTGATGGGAATCTACGTGAGCAGGGGGGAGCAGGAGAAGCCGGACATCTGGATCATGCGAGGGACCAACGAGATCCTGTCTAGGGTCAAGAACCTGCTCCTGAACTGCAGGGCGGAGCTGCTGGTGGCCCTCCCTCCGCAGCTGCTGCCGTTGACCGAGAGGATCGAACCGCTGCTGGCCGCGCTGAAAGAGAAGGGCGTCAGGACCCTCGTGCTAACGTCGCCCGACCTCCCGAAGGAGGCCGTGGGACAGTTGGAGAGGTACGCGGAGATTAGGACGAGGAAGACGATGTACGGCGGGGGGTTGGTCTCGGACGCGAGGGAGGTGGTGCTGCTCCTCGGCGGGGGCGAGCAGGGGACGCTCCCTCTTGCGATTTGGGCTTCGCACCACGGTCTGGCGAGCTTCGCAAAGGACTACTTCGAGTTCCTGTGGGACTCCCAGGGGACCTCGAAGGCTTGAAGGGCCCGCGCGGAGCTGACGAGGCGAGGGTTTTGGAGATGCTCGGGAGCGAAGCCGGTCTGAACGGGGAGGAGGCGGGGCTCTACCTCAGGCTACTTCGCGAGGGGTCGGTGGAGCCTTCGACGCAGGGCCTCGGGAAGCTCCAGGACAGGGGATTGGCGATCCTTTCGGGGGACGGGAAGAGGGTCATTCCAGTTCATCCGCGGCTGGGGATCGCGAACTACTACCGGACCTGGAGGGAGATGATGGTCAGGGAGATAAACGAAAGGAGGATGAGGGTGGACAAGCTAATCATAGAGCTCATCCCGTTGTACGAAGCCGCAACGGAGAAAGAGACGAGCAGGGGGAGGGGGTAGTTGGCCTTGGAGGACTGTCAGCATGAAATTGTCTTTATGGGCATGGTCAACGTGAACAGGGACAACTACCTACAGGGTGTAGTGGATGTCTGGACGTGCAGGAAGTGCAAGCGGCTCTTCTGCGACGACAAGAGGTACGGGGAGCCTCTGAAGCCGAGCGTCGGGTTCGAGTCGATACCGGATGACGAGGACTGGGCGGTGCTGACCTGCACGACGCAGAGAGACGTGTTCATGAACAGCCTGGGGGTGAAGGCGGGCAAGAAGGTGACCCATGCCTGCAGGAGCGGGGAGGTGCATGAATTCGTGGTGGGGGCCGACTACTCGCTGGAGCCGCGGGTCGCCAACCCGATTCACAAGGTCTACCTCGTGAAGGACAACGTCAACAAGAACATCGAAGCGGGATACTACAAGATGACGATGAAAGGATGAAAGTCGGGTCCTATGCCGCCGGCCTCGGCATCGTTGCAGGAGGTTGGGCGGCAGTCGCAGGCTTCCTCTTGAACTCCGAGGCCTTCCGCCCTCAGTGTCACCTAGACACCTGCGCCGCGGTCCCGAGCTGGTACTCCGCGGCCATTGGGACCCTGGGGGGGCTCGTTTTCCTCGGGTCGCTCGCGGGCCTGGTGGGCCCAAAGAGGGCGTACTATCTGGAGGGAGGGGCCGCGACGGCGGTCGTGATTCTGCTACTGGGGGTGTGGGGGGAGATTGAAGCGCTCTACTATTGGTCTATCCTAGTTCCTGCGCTCCTGACGGCGGTCTTGGCCGTGGCCGCGGCGCGGTCCAAGACAGGAATGTCCGAGCAGTCGAACCCGATGAATCTGCCCGTCTTCGGCTAGACCTCGAACAGCGAGAACTTCTTCGTCTCTAGGGTATGTTCTGCGTTGCTTCTCAGGCTGGTTACGTCCATGCCTCCGTAGGTCTTGGTGGGAAAGTCAAGTTGGTTGACAGCCCGGCGCAGGACTCCGAGCCCTACCTGGTCCTCCCCCTTCTGATGGTGGACGAAGGCGGCGCAGATGAGTATCACACCTTGGAGGAATCGCTTCTCCTCTCCTGTCTTAACCCTCCAAAGGCCCTCGAGCACTTCGTGGCATTCCCAGAACCTCTCCGCGTTGAAGTAGCTCCTCGCCTCGGCCAGCAGATCACCCTCCGCCTGGTGCTTCGGAGCCTCGTTCAGGTCGCGGGAAAATTCCACTGTGCACAACGGTCCCATAGCGGAGAGGAAGAGATCGAGGTCCTTCTTCGTGGGGGCGAAGATGTCCAGCTCGAGGGCCCCGTAGGAAGTCCATTTCGGGTTGCGGGGGTCAGCCCCCACGGCCCTCGCGACCGAGCGCGTCGAGTCGAGAAAGGCCTCTCCTCCTTGACCGGTTGGCATCAGCCTGACGAGGTAACGCACGGGGCCTCTGGACGGGTCGGGGATTTGAAACCATCTGTTTTGGCTCAACCCTTTAATGAGAACAGCAGTGCTCACTCTGACGTGAGTGATGACCGGAATTAGCCGATTGATGTGATGAGAACGATTTTGAGTAGGGAACTCACACAGCCTCGGGCCCTGAATCTAGGGAAGGGCGGGATTAGCTTATATCCAGTTGGCCGTCGGAGGTGTTCAGGCGACTCGGCTTGGTGGACCTCGATACGACCTGCTATCTGGAGGGATTCCGCAGATTCCTCATTAGCAGCACCTGCAGGAGCTTCATCCCAGAGTCCTACCTTCATGACCCCGAGGTCTTCCCTGAGAAGGCGGGGGATCAGGGGTCGATCTATGTCGAGGCGGTGGACAAGGTCGACCTCAAGAAGATCAGGGACGTGACCTTCGTGAACGCCCGAGACATCCTTGGGATCATCTACACTTCCAAGAGTGGGAACACGAAGCTGAAGTGGAGGGAGCTGAGGGGTAGGACTGGCAGGCTCACCGGCCAGGCGTCAAACAACTCGCTCGTCAACCTGTCGATGGCGCGGATAATATCGCCTGACGACGTGGAGGCCATAATCGCGAGCCAGGAGGGGCAGGGGGAGGAGCAGGCTCAGGAAGGAGCACCCCAGGCGCAGACTGAAGCCGACGTCTCCCAAGAACAGTAGAGTTTTCATCAGGGAAACAGGGCGCAAACCTCAATCCGTCGAGTTTATAGTGGCGCCGGCGGGCGTTTCGGCCATTGGGAAAAGTCAAGGTAAACAGGATAAGCAGCGTCACCGACCCGTTGACAGGGCTTCCCGCCAAGCAGATCGAGCTTGTCGAGGTCCGGGACGTGCGCAGGCCCGACATGTTCCCGTCGAGCGATGAGGGGAGGGTGGTCCAGGGGATGGTCTCTCAGCTTCAGGCGATGGGGTTGATGCCTCAGATCAGGGAGTTCGGGTTCTCCAAGGTCATCATGACGCTCACCGAGCCCGAGTACGACCTCCTTGGGATAAGACTGGACGTGAACGAGGTCTACGACCTGGAGATAAGGAACGGCTCGCTGTCGCTGAAGAAGATCACAGAAGGGACATAGCCGGGGGAGGGCCCGGGGGCTGAGTCGTAACGGCGGCCAAGGTAAGAGAGGGCGACAGGGCCCCGGATTTCTCGCTTGAAGCACAGGACGGGGGGCTGGTTTCGCTGCACGATTACAGGGGGGCCAAGAACGTGGTGCTGTACTTCTATCCGAAGGACTTCACATTGGGGTGCACGGCAGAGGCGAAGACCTTCGGCGCGAGGAGAGGCGAGATCGAAGAGCTGGACGCCGAGGTTCTGGCCATAAGCTCCGACTCTGTCGAGAGCCATGGGCGCTTTGCAATGGAGTGCGACGTCGGGTTCCGCATGCTCAGCGACCTGGGAGGGAGGGTCAGGAAGACCTATGGGGCAGAATCGCTGTTCGGACTCATCCCTGGCAGGGTCACGTTCGTGATAGACAAAAAAGGCGTGGTCAGGCGCGTCTTTTCGTCTCAGACTGAGCCGAAGAGGCATGCTTCTGAGGCGATTGAAGCTCTTAGAGGCCTGCAGGGATGATTCTTCGATTAGACCCGTTGCTCCAAGTTTCTTGATTCGGCCTGATAGCTAACCTCCCAACCCTATCATCCATGGGAGTGCAGCCCGTAACAGAACTGAGCGTAGCGCTGAAGAGGATCGGCACGGCGACCTATGTCACTGAGAGGGCCGGGATAGTATTCAAGCGGGTGCTCATCTTCCAGACGACGGAGAAGGTGCCCACGGACAGGTTTCTGGTCTCAGACGAGGCGGTAAGGGTCCTGGACACCAGAGAGTAGTCGAGGAGGGCGGAAGTCACGACGGTGCCTCCCGATGCGAGGCAAGGTTCGACGAGAGTCGCAAACAGGGTGAAGATAGTTGGGATCGGGGACTCCACGACTGCAGGGACCCCTGGATTCAGGTCTCCCCTCGAGGCCCCTCCGAAGGGGGAAGGAGATGTCAGAAGCCAGTACGCGTACTGGATGGCGAGGTCGCATTCTGAGTGGGATGTGCTCAACAAAGGTGTGAACGGGGAGAGGTCGGATCAGATTCTTGCCAGGTTCGGCAGGGACGTCCTTTCGGAGGGGCCCAAGTTCGTGGTCATATTGGCTGGGGTCAATGACATCTTCCAAGGCATCCCGGGTGAGCGCATCACCGCCAACCTCTCTGAGATGTACGACTCTTCGCTGCAAACGAGGACCGTCCCGGTAGCCTGTTCCGTTCTGCCATACAACTTCATGGGATCGAGGGAGGCGGGAGCCCTGTCTGAAATCAACCAGTGGATCGTTGGACAGAGCAGGCGCTTGTCAATCCCCTATGCCGACACGTCCACTGCCGTCGCGGACACCTCCGACTGGAGGAGGTTGGGAAGTACGCCCGACGGCCTGCATCCGGACGTCGAAGGGTATCGGAAGATGGCCGAGAAAATTTCAGAGGCGATCGAGGCCGCGGGTCGAATCCTGTGATAGGCTCCTGACATCGGAGTAGCGCTGGTGCGGCCTCCGGGATTTGGACCCGGGCAAGCGGCTGTTTCCTACGTGATTGGGAAGCCGCCATCCTAACCAGGCTGGATCAAGGCCGCGCCACAACGCGTGTCTCTTCAAACACTATAAACGAAACCATTGCGAGTCGAGCCTAGAGATTGAAGGAAAACACGATGACGATAGTCCTTCTATCGGGCGGGATAGATTCGTCGACGTGCCTTTACCTGATGAGAGAGGACTCCCTGATTCGGGCGCTCACTTTCGAGTACCATGGAATCGCAAGGAGTGAGGTTGCCGCGGCCAGGAGGATCGCCAAGAAGGCGGGAGTCGCTGAGCACAGGGTCGTCAGGCTGCCGAACCTGAAGGAAGCAAGCGACATCCGAGGGGCAAGTTTTCCCGGCCTTCCCGGTACCTACATCCCCATGCGCAACGCAATTTTCTATTCGTTCGCGGCTGCCTACGCTGAGGAGGCAAGGGCGCAGTCAATCGTGGGGGGTCACAACAGGGACGACACCAAGACCTTCGCCGACGCTGGGAGGGGTTTCTTTGATGCGTTCGACAGGGCTCTCTGGGCTGGGTCGGCGATCATGCGGAGAGAAAAGACCGAGATACTCCTCCCGCTGGCGAACAAGACGAAGGCACAGGTCGTAAGGGAAGCAAGCAAGCTGGGTGTCCCGCTGGAGCTTACCTGGAGCTGCCATCGGACGGGAAGGTCGCACTGCTGGAAGTGCGACGGATGCCTCGCGAGGGTGTGGGCTTTCTCTGCGGCAGGAGTGGCAGACCCGCTCCGACAAGCGAAGTAGGACTCTCCGTGGTCCGCATAGGACCTCCTTCAAGGCAGGGGTGGGAATCAGCTTAAATCGAGAACGGCACGCGGACCTACGGAAATGGGAGAGCTCCTCATAGGCACATCGGGCTGGTCATACAACGAATGGTCGGGGGTCTTCTATCCCAATTCAAGCACTAGCAAGCTGAGCTATTATGCCACCGTCTTCGACACTGCTGAGATTGACTCGACGTTCTATGCTTACCCTTCGAAGGGGTTGGTCCTCGGCTGGGCTAGGTACACACCTGACAACTTCGCGTTCAGTGCAAAGCTTCCGAGGCTCCTCACCCACGACAAGAAGCTCGACCTGACCAAGGGAGTAGAGTCTGACCTGGTGAGGTTTCTAGGCCTCCTGAAGCCGTTGATCGTGGGAGGCAAGATGGGCCCGGTGCTCGTCCAGCTCCCGCCGAGCTACTCCTACCAGGCCGACTTCGACAAGCTGAAGGCGTTCCTGGGAATAATCCCCGACGACGTGAAGTTTGCAGTAGAATTCAGGCACCCTTCGTGGCTGAGGGAGGACGTCCGGTCCGCGCTGAGAGGGAGGAACGTGGCCAACGTGATAGTGGACGAGCCCCTGCTCACCCCGGAGACAGTGGTGACAGCAGACTTCTCCTTCATACGATGGCACGGCAGGGGGACGAGACCCTGGTACAACTACAGGTACACCGACAGCAAGTTGGAAGGGTGGGTGCCAAAGGTGAATGAGGTGACCTCGAGGGTGAAGAAGACCTTCGGTTACTTCAACAACCACTTCCGGGGATTCGCCGTT
>JACQFO010000055.1 GCA_016200025.1 Nitrososphaerota archaeon | reverse complement strand
GGGGCCTTCGCCTTCTTCCTGTCCTGCTTCAGCTTCTCGCGCTCCTCCTTCGTGAGCATCCTCTCCCCCAGGTACATCGGGTGGACCCTCTTCTTTGACTCGGTGGAACCATAAACGAAGACTTTCGCGACCAGGTCAGTGGTGCCGGACCTGCCGTCGATGCTGACGAGGGCCACGTTCTCGGAGGGGACGCCCATCTGCTGTGCGACCTCTGCGACTACTTCCTTGCGGGTCACCTTGCCCGCCTTCCCTTCGATGGACAGCTCTACGTAGGACCTGTCGAGGACCTTGGATTCGCTCTTCTTCTCAGCCTGCATCTCTGTCGAGCCATTTTCTTCGGGGATATTAACTTGCTCCGATTCAACGGACCTCGGAGATGCCCATCTCTCCAAGGATCCGCCTGTTCCTTGACTTTGCCACAGCGTCCGCCCTCACAGCCACTATGCCTTCGCCCGGCTGCCCGTAGAAGACCAGCGCGGAGACCGGCGCCAGGGCTATCACGGGGATGGCCACCAGGTCCTCCTCCCCTTCGACGAGGACCCTCGCGGGCTTCTTTCCTCCCAGTGCGTCTCGGACCCCCTCGATCGCTTCGTGAGTCAGCGTCCCCGGAGGGTTTTTGACCTTGACGAGCCTCGCGAACGGGACGTCGGGCGGGTTCCGTTCCTTTCTGTTCTCCCTGGAGTCGACGACCTGCAGGTCGGGCGCCCTCCCCAGGCCCCACACCGTCTCCGTGACCCTGTCCCCGACAGTGACGACCATGGCCGCCTCCCCCACGAGCTTCTTGAACGTGGGTCCGTCGACCTCATCCTTCTTGAAGAGGCGGCCGAGGGGTCTTGCGAGCGATGGCCTAAGGCTCTCTGGCAGCCTGTAGACCTTCGGCAAGCCCCTAGGCGACCTTCAGGGCGTACCTGCCGGCCTTCGAGATTCCCAGGGTCTTCGCCACCTGGGACTTCTCTACGTTGATGATTATTATCAGCCCCGACCACTCCTTGCTCAGCTCCGTGGAGCCGTCGTTGGGGCAGGCCTTCTCGTTGGTCAGCATCCTGCACTTCAGGCAGGCGAGCTCCTTCATGTCCCGCTACTTTCCTCTCTCGTCGGCCTTCCGCGCCTTCGAAGCCTTTGTGATCTCCTCCTCTATCCACTCCAGCGCGCCCAGGAAGGGCTGCCTGCAGGTGACCCCGATCTTCCCCATGGAGATGCCGTGCCCAAGGCTCACGGCTGTGATCCTCACCCTCACTTTGCTCCCGACCCTGAGAGTCCGCTTGCTCTGGGCCGCAGTGATTATCCCTGACTTCACGTCGCTTGTCAGGTAGTCGTCCATGATCTGGCTGAGGTGGAGGAGCGCATCCGCGGGCCCGATCCTGACGAAGGCACCAAAGTCTGTGACTTCGACGACCTCGCCTTCCACAAGCTCCTGCTTCAGCGGATAGAACGCCAGCACCTCGAACCTGACCCTGTGGTAGGTCGCCCCGTCCCCCGCTATGATCTTCCCCACCTTGTCCACCTCCACCTTGGTGACAAGGATCAGGTAGCCGTGCTCGGGGTTGATCGTACTCTCGTACTTCAGCTTCAGGAGCTCGAGCGCGACCTTCTCGAGGGGAGAGCCGAACTTGTCAGGAGGGACGCGGACTACATCCTGTAGGTTTACTTGTTGAAACATGAATATTCAGGAACTGGACCCTCGCTTCAAGTAGGAGATATTAATCTTTGGTTGAGATGAGACGAAGTTTCTATCTTGTTGGCAACGAGGGTGGCAACTTTCTCTTGTGCACCGAGGCCTCGTGCATCCTCAGCGTCCTCTCCACCACTTCCCTCGACGTCCCGGCCTTGGCCGCCGCCTTCGCAACAGGGAGTCCTTCTTCCAGCAGATAGTGGAGGACGAGGTCGAGCTTTTCGTAGTCCTCCGGAAGCTCATCCCGGGCCCTGTGACCCGGCCAGAGCTGGGGCGAAGCGGGCTTCTCGACGACTCTCTTCGTAAGTCCAAGGTGGGCACCGAGCCTCCTCACCTGGGTTTTGTACAGGTGGGCCAGGGGAAGGAAGTCTGTTCCGCCGTCACCCCACTTCGTGAAGAACCCAAGTTCGATTTCAGACCTGTCACCGGTGCCGGCCACTAGGAGGTTCATCGAGTTCGCATAGTAGTACAATATTGTCATCCTCAGCCTCGCCTGAACATTCGCCTTCGCGATCGTGCCGCCTCGCACAACCGCGGACTTCAGCGTCTCGATGACGAGCTTGGAGATCGGCACTTCGTGGGCGGCTATCATCCACGAACGGGCCAGTGCTCTGGCGTCACCCATGTCCGAGCCCGGGGTGTGCTCGGAAGGCATGAGCAGCCCGACGACACTCTTCTTTCCAAGGGCCCGGACGCAAAGCGCGCAGGTGACCGCCGAATCGACGCCTCCGCTGAGGCCGACGACGACCCCCTCCGCCTTCGCGGACTTCACCACCCTGCGGACGAACGCACAGACCCTCTGCTCCTCGGTCGAAAGGTCGACGCTCAGGGGGTCAGGGGCCATTCTTTGGAAACCCGGCAAACTCGTCTTAAACGCTTTACCCGCGACTGCAAGCTGGCCTGTCTCAGTCGGGTCGCCTAGAACGGCGCCGACGCGTCGGGGAGGACCGCGGCCCAGGCGAACTGTTTCACGGAGTTGCAGACGTTCATCGAGTAGAAGTTCGCGGTCCCGAAAGAGAGCAGGCCCACCGACTGGTCCAGGAACCCGTGGCCTGGGAACCTTGTGAGACTCTTCACGCTGTTCGCAGTGACGTTGTTGCCCACCGACGCGAGGTCGAGCGAAAAGCCGGCTCCGTCGTTGTCGACCGCCATGTTCCTGAAGAAGGTGTTCCCGGACGAGCCGACGAGCAGGAAGCCTTTGCCTGTCCCGTTCCCGGCTCGCGTGTTCGTGTTGGCCGTGTTCCTGTTGAAGTAATTGTTGGACGAGTTCACGAGGTAGAATCCCGAGTCTCCGTTCGCGCTCGCCACGTTCATCTTCAGCCGGTTGTCGGAGCCCTCTATCCAGATCCCTGCCCCGCCGTTCCACCTCGCCCTGTTCCTCTCGAGGGTGTTGTCGCTAGAGCCCCCGTACAGGTAGATTCCCACGGACCCGTCTCGCTCGGCGATGTTCCAGGTGAGGAAGTTCGAGCTGCTGCCTATCGCAAAACCGTATCCTCCTGAGCCCCTCGCGGAGTTCTTGGAGAGAGTGCTGTTGTCCGAGAGCGCGTCAACCAGGAAGCCGCCCACCGTGTTGTTGCTGGCCACGTTCTTGGTCACAAGGGCCGATGGGGAGTCCTCAATCCTGAAGCCGTAGCTGCCTCCTATGGCGACGTTCCCCCTGAGGACCGCGTCCACAGAGTCTGTTACATGGAACCCGGTCCCTCCGTTCCTCATCGCCAGGTTTGAGTGGATATCCCCTGTGCTGGCAGACAGGACGAAGCCGTCGTTCCCGTTCCCGGTCGCCGTGTTCCTGTTAAGGACGGCCGGCGCCGAATTGGCGAAGTAGAACCCGTCGATGCCGTTGTAGTGGGCCCCGTTGGTCTTCAGTACGGCGCCGGGCGAGTCCTGAAGGTAGAAGCCCCACCATGTGTTATTGGAGGCCTCATTGCCGATGAGGGTGTTCCCGGAAGATGCACCATAGAACATGAAGCCCTGGGCCCCGTTCTGATCTGCCAGGTTCCTCTTGAACGAGTTCCCTGTGGAGTTGTAGACCGAGTACCCCACCTGGGTGTTCGAGATCGCGTCATCCCTGAGCAGGACGTCCGACGAAGTTGAGGCGAGGTAGAATCCTTCGTAGAAGCTGATCACCGTGCAGTCCTTCACCACCACCTGGTTGACGTTCTGAATCCAGATCCCGACCCCAGTCCCGCTTCCCACGATGGCGTGGCCGCCGCAGTTGAGCACCGTACCGCTCGCGCCGATTATCAACCCGTCGCCGCCGCACGGCCCGATGTTATCAGCGAGCTTTACCGACCCGGAGATCGTGGCGCCGCAATCTGCCGAAGCGGCCGCGGCTGGGGCAGAAACCACAGCGATGGATGAAACTAGAAGCAGAGCGAAGAGGAGGAAAGACGGGACCCTCTTCCGGGCTGCTCTGGAACCCACTCGCTTTCGGAGCCTGTTGCGTCGTGGCCTATTTACGCATGCTCGTCTCCTCTTGATCGGCCTTGGGCAGACCAAGCGATCCAACTGTGAACGTCTCACGAGTTCATCCTTATGGAACTTGGGTATGTCGTCTTGAGCCGACTTGTCCTGGGAAGGAGGTGCGCTAGGACCAAGTGCCAGCGAACTCCACGGTCGCCCCGTTGCTTAGGTTGATCCTCCCGACCACTACATCACCGACGGGTGGCTCCGCAGTCCCTTGGACTGTGCAGGTGAAGTCTACGCCGTCGTCTCCGGCCGCAAAGGTCGTCGTGCCTCCCATCTGCCCGCTGACGTCGGTGTTCTCCACCTGGATTCAGCATCCCTGAGCCTCGACGCTCACAGTGCCAGTATTGTACACCTTCAGAGTGCAGACCAAACCAGAACCTGAATGCGTGCAGCTAGTTTCCTGGATCGAGACCTGCGCAGTAACACAGAGTCCAAAACACAATCTCGCGGCTGTCCCGGCAATGGTAACATAGAATACGCTGAGCGACAACAGAAGTCCGATCGCCAAGGTTAAGGCAATGCCCGTGCCTGTTGACATCCTCAAGAGAAGCAATCTGGTGCAACACCCCACTTAAGCTTGAATTGGTCCTGCTCCGATGTTGAGGGTGGCTCCCGCATTGCTTTATCTGTGCTCGGCCTTTCCGCTCTAGGGTCGCTCGCATCTCAGGTTCAGTACCAATACCAGACAAGCTGGACATACACCGCATTGCTCGAGACTGCACTCGCCTTGGCTGTCGGCTTCGCCCTGTTGGCGGGGACCGCTCTGCTTGCCTCCAAGAGGCGGAACGTGGTCAGGGCAGCCGCGGTCTTCGGCTTCTTGGCGTCGGTCGTCGGAGCCCTCAATTCACTGGCACTGTTTGCTCTCGGGTTCTCCGGAGGCTACATCAGCGAGACGATTGCCATCGGCGCTTTCCTAGTCCTATTCTTCGGGTTTCCGCTGGCAATGACCGGCTACTTCTCCGAGCTCATCCGTTCAGAGACTGAAGCCGCCTCGGCCGCTGGGCCTACCTGAGCTCTCTTACCCTGCCGCGGCTCAGTCCCATGACCCTGATCCGGGAGGCCCTGAGGGTGCCCCCGATTTCCCTGTCCGCTGTCGCGACCACAGCCCTCTGCGCTAATGCTGCCGAGACCAGCTCGTCATCGACGCTGGCACCTCCGCAGGCGAGGGAATCGAACTTCGCCCCTATCTCGAGGGCCAGAGAAGCGTACCTCGCCTTCTTGCCCTCCCCTTCAGCGAGGCGCTTCAACTCCGAAGCCACGCAATCGAGCAGCACAGGCTCGAACCTCCCCAGTTCGTCGGTGATGTCCTCGAACCAGGTCGTGGGCCGCTCGACGACTGCCATCAGGAAGCTGCTGTCGAAGATGACCTTTGGCAAGAACTACTTCAGGACGCCTGACCCGATGAGGACGCCCGACCCGATGAGGCGCCACCTCTCTGCAATCCTCCTGCTTATGGCCGCCCTCATGCCCGCCTCCACTGCCACGGGCTTCTTCAGGTCGACCTCTAGGACGTTCCCCCTCGCCGAGGTGACGACCGACTGGGCGGACGCGGTCCCGAGGTTCAGCCTCAGGCTCTCGCCCGGCTTCACCTTGTCCACCTTGACCAACTCTGCAGACCCTACCGCAGTCTCGAGCAGCTCGAGGTCGATGGTAACGTGCTCCCAGGTCGGCGGCAGCGTCCCCGGCTTGCCCATCACGCTCCCGACCATCTGGTCCCCCTTGGTGAAAGTCGGGTCGAGGTAGGTCCCGACGGCCACGAGCCCACCGGGTCCGACCTTGTCCGCGGCTCCAGCCCCCGTTTGCAGACCGGAAATCTTCGTTATCACCGGCACGAACTTGCCGCTCCTCTCATCAACCATGCCGGGCCTCAGTTCGACCTCCTCGCCCACGCTCAGCTCACCCCGGGTCAGGCTCCCTCCAAGTACCCCTCCCGACAGACCCTCGACCTCGGCGCCAGGCCTGTTGACGTCAAAGCTCCTTACCACGTACATCAGCGAATCCGCCCTCGCTTCCCTCTTGGGGGTGGGGATCTTCTCCTCGAGGGCCTCGATCAGCGCGTCGATGTTGAGCCTCTGCTGTGCCGAAATGGGCACTATGGGGGCATCCTCTGCAACTGTGCCTT
>JACQFO010000050.1 GCA_016200025.1 Nitrososphaerota archaeon | reverse complement strand
GCAGGGCTCAACATTGAAAGCCCTCTCCGGCGGACGTAAGGAGGCCGTTGGTCTCGATCCAGCTCATCATCACAGCCTTCCTGACGATCGCGCTGGTTGCGTCCATAGTGTCGAGGAAGACCAGGACCCCCTACACCATCCTCTTGGTAATCATCGGCATCGCGCTGACCAGCACGGCCGACCCTTCACTGAACGATATACAGTCCCAGCTCCAGAGGCTCTCCGTCGGCGGCCTCTTCGTAGGTCTGATCCTCCCCCCACTCCTCTTCGAGAGCATGATGAGCATCAAGACAGAGGAGTTCAGGGCCGTCTCCAGGCCCGCCCTTCTGCTGGCGACCGTGGGAGTGGTGGTCGCGACAACGGTGGGCGGAGTGATTGTTTGGCAATTCATGGGGCTCCCCATATACAGCGCCTTCCTCTTTGCAGCGCTCATCGCCCCCACCGACGTCTCCACGGTCTTGGAGGTCTTCCGAAGAATTTCGGTCCCATCCAGGCTGGCGACCCTTCTGGAGACCGAGTCGGTCTTCAACGACGCGACAGGAATCGTACTGCTCACTGTCTTCCTTGCATCGTTGGAGGCCTCCGGGCCTGTCCTCCTCCCCGCGGTCAGCTCCTTCTTCTTTATTTTCGGCGGTGGGGCCCTAATCGGCCTCGTCGTGGCCTGGGGCGCCCGGCAACTCCAGCGAGAGACCTCGGACCCTGTCTCCCAAGTGGTCCTTACGATGACCGCAGTCTACGGTTCCTACGGATTGGCAAGTGCATAGCGATCACTGGACTGCTCTACGGCAACACAGTGCTCTTCAGGATCGAACGCAAGGACACCGAACAGGCCACGAGGCAGTTCTGGGGGGTCCTGGGATTCATTGCGAACACCGTCGCGTTCCTGTTCATCGGACTTAGCACCAACATCGTGAGCCTAGCCATGAGCGGCGTGGCGATCTTGGTGGCGTACGGCGTAGTAGTAATCGCCAGGCTGGCCTCGGTCTATCCTATTCTTAGCCTGAAGTACGGCGCGGCCCAAAGGATGCCCTGGTCATGGCGGAACGTCGCCATGCTCGGAGGCATGCGGGGCGCACTTTCAATCGCCTTGGTCGCTACCCTCGACCCGGCGCTCCCCGGGCGCGATGTCATAGTCAACATGACCTTCGGGGTAGTAATACTTTCGATCCTCTTGCAGGGCCCTCTTCTCTCCGCCTATGCTAGAAGGAA
Source organism: Nitrososphaerota archaeon (assembly GCA_016200025.1). Taxonomy (GTDB): domain Archaea; phylum Thermoproteota; class Nitrososphaeria; order Nitrososphaerales; family Gagatemarchaeaceae; genus UBA183. The sequence continues at coordinate 5,485 of JACQFO010000050.1, read as the reverse complement.
GTTCGGGAAGCAACAGACCCTCCCAGAGGCCGTCCAGGAGGCTCAGATGGAGCCACCCGCGGAGACTCCCGCAGATAGCCACGGATAGCATATATTGGCACGACTTTCAGGTTGAATTCGCATGTCCTTCGACGAAGTGACCAGGCTCGCCCAACAGAAGGGATTCTTCTTCAAATCGGCGGATTCCTACCCCAACTCTCCTGCAGGGTTCCTTGACTACGGTCCTCTGGGCGTGGCGCTGAGGAACAACTTCGTCGAGCTGTGGCGTCGGATGGTGGTCAAGGGCGACTCGATGCTCGAGATAGACGGCTCACAAATACTCCCGAAGGCCGTCTTCGAAGCATCGGGCCACCTGAGCAATTTCACCGACCCCTTCGTCCGTTGCGGGAAGTGCGGCTCAGTCTTCAGGCCGGACAAACTTGTCGAGGAGAAGACTGGGAAGGGCGTAGCTGAGAAGCTCACAGACGGCGAGTACGACTCTCTGATGCAAGAGTCCGGGGTCAAGTGCCTGAAGTGCGGCTCCAAGCTCTCGGGGACGAGCAGGTTCAACATGATGTTCAGGGTGGGCATCGGGCCCCTCCAGGACGAGGCGTACCTCCGCCCGGAGACCTGCCAGAGCATCTTCGTGGACTTCCCCCTCCTCTTCAAGACCCAAAGGGTGAAGCTCCCTGTGGGAATAGCGCAGGTGGGCAGGAGCTTCAGGAACGAGATCGCCCCCAGGCAGGGCCTCCTCAGAATGAGGGAGCTGAACCAGGCAGAGGTTGAGGTCTTCTTCAACCCCAAGAATACGGAAGACCCAAAGTTCGAGCGCTTTGCAAACGACACCATCCCTCTCCGAGATCCTTCGGGGAGGGAATCTGTCGTCAGTGTCAAGGAAGCGATCGCGCAGGGTGACATCCCCAACAGACTTGTGGGACATTATCTCGCCCTCCTGGTCCGACTCTACGAGGCAGCGGGCCTGCGGAGGGAGATGCTCAGGTTCAGGGTCCTTGCCGACGAAGACCGGGCCTTCTACTCGAAGTCGGCCTATGACCTGGAAGCGCATTTGTCCGTGGGCTGGGTCGAGCTGGTCGCCTGCAACTATCGCGGGGACTACGATCTGGGAAGGCACTCGCAGGCAAGCGGAACCGAATTCACAGTCGACGACAATGGCGAAAAGGTCTTGCCCCATGTCTTCGAGCTCTCCATGGGCGTAGACAGGACAATCTATGCGATCTTGGAATCTTCGATGAAGACCGATGGCGATAGGCGTTCCCTCGCGTTCCTTCCCTATTTGTCTCCCTTCAAGGCAGGGGTCTTCCCCCTTGTCAACAAGGACGGCCTGGAGGAGAAGGCAAGAGGAATCTACGAAGAGCTTCGCGGTGCGCTGGACGTCTTCTACGACGACTCGGGGTCGATAGGCCGCAGGTACGCCCGGGCCGACGAAATAGGCGTTCCTTTCTGCATAACTGTGGACCACGATACCCTGAACGACGGGACCGCTACCATCAGGAGTCGAGATTCCCGCAGCCAGGAACGCGTCGAAGTCTCCTCCCTTGCTGACCGTCTCGCCCAGCTTTCAAGGTACCCTAACCTGCCGCGCTAGTCAGGAGTAGCGCCCCGAGTGAGGCTGCGGCACCTGCCCCAGTTGCAAGGAGGTTGACCAGGTTGTTTTCAATGAAGCCGGCGCCCGTGGTCACCTTGGTCGGCTCACCGCAGTGTCGAAGGGCTTCCGTCGGCTTCAGGCATATCTTACAGAAGCCTGCCCTCTGGACCGTCGCGCCTAGCAGGCTGTCGAAGACCGCTCCTGCCAGCCCGGCGAAAAGGCAGAGCGGGACCACGAGCAATCCACCGGGCGGCACTCCGAGCAGAAGGGCTATCGCTCCTATCGCCACCGAAGAGAAACCTGCTCCGACGAATCCGAGATATGACACTCCGCCGGAGGTCCCAGGGGCCACGACCTTGGTGAGGTTTGTGATGAGTCTGGGCCTGGAGCGGCTCAGCAGTCCAATTTCAGTGGCCGCAGTGTCCGCAGCGGAAGCTGATACCGCGCCGAGGAAGAGGGCGCCAAGCACCGGCCCGGGATAGAGGAAGTTGACCACAGCGAAAAACGACGTCATGCCCCCGTTCGCGAGGATGTTGGGCCAGTTGCGCGCCCCTCCCTTTTCCTGGGCACCTCCCAGCGTCTTCTTGTAGCCGTACCTGTACAAGGTGAAGACGACCCCGAGGATGAAGAAGACAGCGACGACTATGAACCATTGAAGTCCCCCTCCGTAGATTATCGCAAGGCCCACGAGGACGCTGGCAAGGAAGCCTCTGCCGTCGATCGTATTCAGGAGGACGGCCGCAAGCGCCACTGCGATGACGATGAAGAACTCTATGACGATCGCAATCAAAGAAATCATGTACTTTTCTTCGCCTTGGCCAACGCCGTAAAAACCTTGCAGGGCCTGTGCCATGCGGCGCGGGGCTCACAGGCCCTCTGTCATATCGGGGTCTCCGTGTTAAATACGCGAACCTGCGCGAGCTGTCGTGCCACGAATTCTATACGGGATCAGCCCGATAGGACTCGGACATGCTTCGAGGTCCCTGGCCCTCGGAAGGCGGCTCATGGCCTCGGGGGCCGATGTCAGTTTCTTCTCCGGCGGGAATGTTGTCGACTTCCTACTTGCCGAAGGGATCGAGGCGCACGACATCGTCTCGGACCTAGCCCCCGAGGTCAGAGACGGGGAGATGAAGCGGACGACGCTCTGGTACCTCAAGACATGGAAGGCGCTTAGAGCCACCACCCAAAGAACAAGGAGGCTCTTCGAGGGCTATCACCCCGACCTTGTGGTCTGCGACGAGGAATTCTCAGGGATCACAGTGGCCAGGGAGGCTCGCCTCCCCAACGTCTTCATCGCGGACGAGCTGGAGCTGGGATTCGCGAGGTCTGGTCCCGCGAGGATAGTCGAGCGGCGTGTGGATGCCTGGTACCGAAGGTTCCAGGACTCCGTCGAGGTCATCCTCGTCCCCGAATATGGGGCCGACAGCAAGAACCTGGTTTACGTGGGGCCGATGGTGAGAGAGGTGACAAAAGGAAGAGGCGAGGTGCTGGCTGAGATCCTGCCTCCGGGAGGAAGGATGCTTCTCCTAAGCATGAGTGGGAGCGGAATCGGAGACTTCCTGCTTCGAGGGGTTTTGGACGCATTCGGACGGATCGCAGCGCCGGACACCTACCTCGTCATCTCTGGCAACCGGGGGACCAGGGTCGTCCAACGTGGAGTCTACGACCTTGGCGTCGTCAAAGAGAACCAAAATCTGGTTGCAGCTGCGGACCTAGTGATTTCGACCGCAGGGAAGAGCACGATCGACGAGGCTGCGAGATCAGGCACCCCCATCATAGCGATCCCCATCAGGAACCACGCAGAGCAGGAACGAAACGCCGCCACAATTGGCTTCTCGGCAGGTGACAGGGACCGGCTCGAAGAGTTGATTCGGTCGAAGATTGGCAGGAGGGAGGCGCCCAAGATCTTCCGCGGTGTTGAGAACGCCTCGGGGATTATAATGTCCATGTTCGGTCCACCCTGGCAGATGGCAGAGCGACCTGCTAAGATTTGATTGACTTCTCTACGGCTGCGAGGGCGGCAATCAGGTCCGCTTCTGAGGCCGCCCCGGAGAGAGCGAGGACGATCCCCTCCCTCTTCGCCAGGTCGATGGCCAGGGGGTCGACTTCGTTGGGCCCATGGATCACCACCACCCTGGGTTTTAGCTGGGACACTCGAATCGCGACGAGGGGGCTCCGCCCCATGCCCACCTTTGTGAAGATCAGCGCCCGCTCCGTCGTTGCCCCGAAGATTCTGTAAAAGTCGTAACCAGACAGTGCATAGATCGTCTTGATGCTGTCTACGACTGAGTATCCGTACAATTTGATTGACGTCTCATCGCCCACCAGCACTCTCGCGTCGACAGCCTTGAGTATCCTTGAGGCATCCACTGGTGTTTGGAACTCTCCTATGGAGAGGATCGCCTCGTCCTTCTCGCTCGATACGAGCTTCGAGACGACGCGCCCCTCCCCTTCATCGAGCTTCACCAGCGCCTGCACGTATTTCCTTACGAACTGGACCCCCGGAGAAGGCCGCCGGCCGCTTTCATAGTCGCTGAGGACGGAAGGCGACATTCGCAGGGCCCTGGCCAGCATGACCTGCCTGATTCCGAGTTTCTCCCTCCAAGCCTTCATGGCCCTCCCAGGGTCCGTGCTGGCGACCACGTCGCCTGCGATCTTTGCCAGTGCATCGTCGCTCGCTGCCGCCAACCCGATTAGTCGTTTGACTAATCCACTTTAAGTGTTTAACGAACTTGTGACTCTTCGCTCACAAATGCCGCGCGAGCCTTGAGATCTGTTCTCTCAGTTGAGCCAGCACCTTCCCTGGCCTCTCCTCTTGCCGTCCCAGCCCAAGATCCTCCACGAGCTTCTCGCCCAGCAGGCGCTGACTGCCGGAAAGGATCGAGCCAAGCGCATCGGACTTTTCAAACTCAGCGTCGCCGTTGCTCTCCCCAGCGCGCGACAGTTCGAGCAGCGCGCCCACGACTTCCTGACCTAGAAAGCCGTAGCATTCTGGGTGCTCCATGCCCACCGCGAGCTCCGCCGCCTTTCCTCTTACGACCGCCATCCTGGCCTCGTTCCAGCCTGACGCTTGACCCTTGATCTCTCCCACCCTCTCATGGAGCAGGTCGTGCAGGATGCCAACACCTTCGAGCCTGGCTCCGCAGCTCTCCTTCGAGGACCTGTCCAATCCAGCGCCGAAAGAGAACGCTTCGAAGCTCTTGCCTGACCCTTTGGCGTGCTCCTTCATCTGGGCCAGCAAGTGGCTTGGCGAGGGCATGGTCTCCTTCGAGTGAATGAGAGCCCGGGCAAAGTCGTATGAAGCCGCCATGGTCCAGAAATCGGCCTCCGCCACCCTGCCTCCCGATACAGCTTCGTCCGCCCTTCCAAGTGCCTTCAGCGAAACCGCTAGCCTGGCTCGGGCGCTCTTCTTCGATGAATCCGCCATCACGGCGATGCTGGCTGCCGAAGCGGTGGAGAGGACGAGCGACAGATCTTTCACGGGCTTCAGGTGGGCAATGGCGACCGAGTGTTCGGGATCAGTGAGCCCCAGGACTTCGTTCTCTTCGAGGAAGAAGAGGTCCATGTAAGTGCCCCCAATCCTCACCGATGCAGACGGCCGACTGGATTTCGAGACGATCACCACGTCGACCTCGCACGACTTCCTGTGGATTCCGGAGGACCAACAGCCGACGACTCCCACCGCGGAGTCCATGTACATGTCTAGGATAGGCGCCAAGACCCTCGAAAGCCCGGGTTCGGTGTCTTTCATCCCCTCTGACCTCCGGGCGCCTTGCAAATATTACATATGATTCTTCTAATGCAATCCACGATTATCGGAGCACATTTTGCAAATAATCCAATTCCTCCACAATCCATATATACGGGGTGCCCAAGACCTTTCTTGTAAGCATTTCGCTA
>JACQFO010000010.1 GCA_016200025.1 Nitrososphaerota archaeon | reverse complement strand
GGTAAGTCGCGAAGTCCAAATGCTGGGGAACAGAGGCATGGCAGGAGACGCGTCTGCGCTGATCTATCTCTTCCCGTTTGCCGCAGCCGGGGCCTACGGTCTGTACCTGTGGATTGCCGCTGGAATATCTGCCACCCTTCCGTCGGGGGTGTACCTTTCTGTGACCAGGGACCCGATCCTATTCGTTGCCGGCTCCATCTCTGTCATGCTTGGTTTCGCCATCGATGTCGTCTCTTCCGGGCCGAGTTCCAGGAAGGCTAGGCTAGGTTCTCTCGGCAACAACTTGCAGACGATGGCCGTCGTTAGCCTCGTACTCCTCATCTTCACTGCGCTGTACGCGAACGGATTCACGAACGTTTCGGGGGCTGTTTCAGACCTGCTCGTCGGGCGCTTCGGCCTGGTCTTCCCGGCCGTCTTGGTACTCCTAAGCTACCTGGCGACTGCAAGCTTCAACCTGAATTCCCTGAGGAACCCCCGGGCGGTGGGAATCATTGCAATGCTCCTGGTCCCTGCGGTGCTGTATGAAATCGGAAGAAGGTCGGTCGCTGTCGGGGCGCTCATGGCCCTCCTGCTCGTCTTCCTTGGGATGGCGCTCTTCTTCGGAGGCTGGAGAAGAAAGCCCAAGGCTCAACAGGGCCCGAGCCCTGCGGAATGAAGAAATTCTTCCCACGTCTGAACCCTTTCCTCATCGGGCAAAGTCAATACGAAGGGCCCAGGCGGGTCCCCAAACAGGACTCTAAGCCGGGTGCCTCCCGCTGACTGACGCCTTCCTCCCCGCTTTCGCTGCCATAGCCTCCGCACTTTTCATCGCCGAGCTGACCGACAAGGATGCCTTACTCATACTTACGCTGGCCACGAAGTCGAAACCCAGGGTCGTCTTCCTGGCCGGGTCAGCGGCCTTCGTGTTCACGACCGCCATCAGCGTGATCCTGGGCACGGTCGTCAGCACCCTGATCCCAATCGTCTGGGTGAAGCTCGCCGGTGGTACGGTAATGATAGCCTACGGCCTCCGAGAGGCGAAAGGGCTAATTGGACAGCGGGCGATTGAGGAAGAAGAGCGGAAGCTCGAGTCGACGAAGGGCGCCCTGAGGGCCTTCCTCGGCATGTTCATCGCGCTAGCGATCCTCGACCTCGCTGGCGACGCGACTATGATTCTGACTATTATTCTCGCCGCCCAGTACTCCGACAGGGTTCTCGTCTTCACCGCTACCTGCGTCGGACTCATCGGCGCGACCGCCTTCGAAACGGCCCTGGGAAACAGGCTCGGAAGGATGCTGACCCCCAACAGGCTGCGGTACATCGCGGTGGTCGTCTTCGTGGCCCTGGGCTCGCTGATAATCATCACCAGCCTCTAGTCCTTGATCGAGGCCACGCCATCCGAGACGCGGAATAGCATCTTCTTTAAACGCCGTGGGGCGAAGCGTGCACCGTCATGTCGGAGACCAAGGAGGGCATGGCTGCGAAGAAGGCAGCCAACTTCGACGAATGGTACACCGAGCTGATCCTGAAGTCCGAGGTCGCGGACTACGGTCCGGTCTCCGGCTGCATGGTCTTCAGGCCATCGGGCTATGCCATCTGGGAGAACATCCAGAAGGCCACCGACGCGGAGCTGAAAAAGGTCGGGGTCCTGAACACCTACTTTCCTCTCTTCATCCCCGAACGCCTGCTCAAGAAGGAGGCTGAGCACGTCAAAGGGTTCTCCCCCGAGGTCGCCTGGGTCACGCACGCTGGAGACTCAATACTGGAGGAGAGGCTGGCCGTGAGGCCGACCTCGGAGACTGTGATGTACGAGGTGGTGTCGAGATGGATCAGGTCCTGGAGGGACCTTCCTCTCAGGCTCAACCAGTGGAACAATGTTGTCCGCTGGGAATTCAGGCATCCCACTCCCTTCCTCCGCTCTAGGGAGTTCCTGTGGAACGAAGGACACACTCTCTACGCCTCCGAGGAGGAGGCGGAGGCTGAGAGGGACGTGATTCTCGCCATCTACAAGGAGATAACCGAGGGACTCCTGGCCCTCCCCGGTCAGGCAGGAAGGAAGACCGACAGCGAGAAGTTCGCGGGCGCCGTGGCGACCTACAGCATTGAGCACCTGCTACCTGACGGCAAGGCCATCCAGGGTCCAGACTTCCACTCCGACGGCCAGAGGTTCTCGAAGGCGTTCGAGATCACGTTCATCGACCAGGAAGGCAAGAAACAATTCGTTTGGCAGAACACCTGGGCGATAACCACCAGGGAGATAGGCGTCATGCTCGCAGTGCACGGCGACGACAAGGGCGCAGTGATACCTCCAAAGCTGGCGTGGATTCAAGTCGTGATGGTGCCCATCGTCAACGACGAGAACAAGGAGGAAGTCCTCAAGGAGGCAAGGCGCCTCGCAGGGCTTCTCTCCATCGGGTTCAGGGTCAAGCTCGACGACAGGGACAACCTGACGCCCGGAAGGAAGTTCAACGAATGGGAGCTCAAAGGCGTCCCTCTCAGGGTCGAGCTGGGCCCGAAGGACCTGAAGGCCGGACAGGCCGTGCTGGTCAGGAGGGACACCGGGTCGAAGAGGGCCGTGAAGTCTTCACAGCTGGAGGCCGAGGTCGGGAGCGAGCTGGAAACCATTCAAAGGGCCTTGCTCGAGAAGGCGAAGGCGCTCCTCGAGGCCAATATCCACGCTGCGGGCTCGCTTGATGAGCTGAAGCGCGTAATCGCGGACAAGGGAGGCATCGTGCGACTCCCCTGGTGCGGGAAGGCGTCCTGCGAGCAGAGGATGAAAGAGACCGCCGGCGGCAAGATAGTGAACATCCCCTTCGAACAAGGGTCCGTTGGAAAGAAGTGCGCCTCCTGCGGCGAATTGGCGAAGATGACGGTCAACTACGCAAAGTCGTACTAGGACCCAGTCGGGTGGTGCAGCACTTCTACGCGCTAGCTACAGGGCTCGCGAGCGAGAAGAGCCTCATGGCGCTGTCATCGACGCTCATCGGCAGGTCGATCTTGGCGAGGGCTATCATGTGCAGGGATAGCGACGAGGCCGCGATTCCGAAGCACGCACTGCGCAGGAAGTCTCTGGTCTTCAGGTACCACGAAATAACCGCGCCGCTCAGGATGTCGCCGGCGCCCGTGCTGTCCACCACCTGGACCTTTGGGACCTCTATCTCGTAAATCCGCGTCCCGTCGAGCACGAAGCAAGGTCCCGCTCCCTGCGTCACCAAGGCTTTCCGCAGACCGGTTTCTGCGAGCTTCTGCAGGGCTTCTCTGGGACTCGACCTACCCGTTAGGGACTCCGCCTCCGCCCTGTCCATCTTTACGGCGTCTACCTTGGTAAGGATGCTCCTGTCTTTGAGCTCTGAGAGCCTCACCTCGCCTCTCTCGTCGAAACTCCTGACGAACCCCTGCGGGTCGAGGAAGGTGAAGTCCGAGCGCGACGAAATCTCAGTGAGCAGCGAGGTCGAGACTTCCCCGGCGATCGGGCTCACCAGGGCCGCATTGAACCTGGTGTCAGGCGGAATCTGAGAAGGGGAGAGGTCCTCGCACCTGCTCAGCAGCGTCAGAGACCTGGTTCCGGCACTGTTGGATATCCTGAACCGCGTAGTCGGCCTTGTGAGGCTCCTGTCGCCGCCCCTCAGGGTGATCCCGTTCCGGGCAAGCCAGACTGCCTGCTCGTCTGGGAAATCATTGCCCACTTTCGTAACTGCCGCGACGTCGTGGCCGAACCTGGCGCAGATCAGGCCCGCATAGGTCGGCGGGCCGCCGACCGAGTTTATGAGCCTGACCGCGAGTTGAATTGAGTCGATGGTGACGAATCCAGCGACTAGGATCTTCAACTGCGCCGCCTTTAAGATTACACATCTTATGAAGCCTTTGTTCGCAGGATTGCCCGGACACTTCGCAAAGCCAGATGAATTGTCCTCGACGAAGTTGCCCTCTCAGCATATCTTTAAAGAGGGTCGCGGTTCGAGTCTTCAAGGCCTATCTTGTCAAAGAAAAGAAAGAGCCGCGGACGCTCAAAGGGAGGGAAAGGAAGCAGCGTCACCATCTACTGCAGCAACTGCGGCGCTTCGGTCCCAAGGGACAAGGCGAAGAAGGTCACCACCCGGCTGAGTCTCGTCGAACCCACCCTGGCGCGCGAGCTCAGGGCTGCCGGAGCATACATAGCCGCCCCGACGACGGTGCGATACTACTGCATCAGCTGCAGCGTGCACTACGGTATAGTGAAAGTGCGAGCAAAGAGCGAGCGACGCTCCTGGTAATGCGGCAGAGTTGACCGGACCTTCTCATTCTGAATAGAAAGACCCAACTGGCACGTTTATTGGTCGCAGGCAAGAGTCCCCGCGCCAGGATTGGCTTTCGAGCACCTCCGGAGCTCCCTTACCAAAGGCAACCTATGGTTGTACGTGCTTTCTGAATTGCAGGTGGGGGACGCCACTCCGGGAGAGCTGAAGCTGAAGGTCGAGAGGCGGGGATTCTCTCCCGCCGCAATAACATTCTACTCCGTGATCTACAAGCTGAAACGCGAGGGGCTCGTGAGGAAGGCGTCCGAGTCCTTCAGGTCGCCCTATTCGATTACCCCGAAGGGGAACGCCGAGCTCTCCCGGGCAATAAAGTACATTGACGAGGTTGGACGCTCGCTGCTGCAAGGCTAGCCAAGAGCCCTGGCGACTCTTACTACCCTCACGATGAAGGTGTACCCGGCTAGGAGCGCCACGACCAGGACCCCCCAGCCTGCGACCCCCGTGACCGAAGCAAGGGCCAGTACCATGAGCCTCTCGCTCCTCTCGGCCACTCCTATGCCGGAAAGTGAGACCCCGAGCGCGTCGCCCTTGGCGCGTGTGTAGCTCACCAGAAGGCTGAGAGAAAGCGCCAACAGCGCGACGAGGGGGTTGGCGTATCCCGCGTAGACTATGCCCGCATAGACTGCCACCTCTGCGACCCTGTCGAGGGTCGAGTCAAGGAACCCGCCCCTCATGGATGTTCTCCCCGTTACCCTGGCGACTGCCCCGTCGACCAGGTCGAACCACCCGGACAGGAGGACCAAAACACCCCCGAAGAGCTGCCCGTAATATCCCCCGGTGGCGTAAGTGAGACCTGAAACAATCGAGACAGCCACGCCTACGGAGGTCCATGCAGTTGGCGAAGATGACAGCCTCGAAAAAACCCTCCCTATTGTGCCCAGATACGAATCGACACTTTTCCTAAGCCTGTCCAGCAATTGTCAATCCTTTCGGCCAACATTATATATAGTGAGACGCGCGCTGAAAGCAAGAACTTGGGCAAGGTCGACAAGGGCGTCGGCTGCGGAGTCGTCGGGTGCAAGAACCCTGCGGTGCGCTCTTTGAGCAGGACTGAGATGGGGGGGAGCGGGCTCAGCATTGGCGGAGAAGGTAGGCGGGTCTATCTTTGTCACGACCACTACAAGACCTGGAAGAAGGCCACAAAGAAGTCGAAGTCCCTCGAGCGGACTCGTTGGTAGGAGGCGATCCGATGAAGATACTCCAGATGCACGTAGACTTCATTGAATACAAGCCCGTGAAGAAGGAAATCGAGGCGGCGGAGGACGCAAAGCCAGAGCTCGTACGGGAAGAGGAGCTTCTCGTCCTTTTCACCGCCTTTGAGAAGGGGGACACCGCCGAGCTGGCGAAGAAGGCAGTGCTCGACGCAAAGGACTTCCTGGCCAGGCTCGGCTCGAACAGGTTGATGATCTACCCCTTCGCGCATCTCAGCCAGAACCTAGCGAAGCCCTCAGAATCAATGCCGATCCTGAAGGCCATGGAGGCGGAGGCGAGGGCCAACGGCATGGAGACGATGCGATCTCCGTTCGGGTGGACGAAGTCGCTGCAGATCAAGGTCAAAGGACATCCGCTTGCCGAGATGTCTCGTAGCTACACCAACGAATTGGCATCGGGGTCAGCTGCCCCTCAGCAGCGCCGCCGAGAGCTCTCCAACGCCGACCTTCGGGCAAGGCTGAAGAAGAGCGATTTCGGAGACCTCCCGGAGTCGGACCATAGAGTAATCGGCGAAAGGCTCGACCTCTTCAGCTTCCAGGAGACCTCCCCCGGAATGGTCTACTGGCACGACAAGGGCCTCAAGGTGTGGAGGGCGCTCCTCGAGATGATCAGAAAAGAAGAGGCGGCAAAAGGATACATCGAGCTGAGCATGCCGTTGCTGGCGAACTCGGCCCTGTGGAAGGTGAGCGGCCACTGGGACTTCTACAAGCAGAACATGTTCGTCACCTCTCTCGGCGGCGAGGAGTTCGCCCTGAAACCGATGAACTGTCCCTCGACCATGCTGTACTACAAATCGAAGAAGTGGTCGTTCAGGGACCTGCCTCTGAGGGTCGCCTGCTTCGACACCCTCCACAGAAACGAGCTCAGCGGGGTCGCGAGCGGACTCTTCAGGGTGAAGATGCTCACCCAGGACGACGCGCACATCTTCGCCACCCGGGAACAGGCGGACGAGGTGATAGGCGAGCTTCTCGACCTAATGCAGCGGCTCTACGGCATCTTCAAGTTCGATTTCGAGGTCGGGATTTCGACGATGCCCGACGAACACGCGGGGACCCTGGAGGAGTGGGACCAAGCGACCGAGGTCCTAAAGCGCGCAGTGACCTCGAGGGGCATGAAGTACTACATCAAGGAGAAGGACGGGACCTTCTACGCCCCAAAGATCGACGTCGACGTGAAGGACTCGATGGGGAGGAGGTGGCAGTGCACAACGATTCAATTGGACTACCAGCTCCCTCGAAGGTTCGGCCTCGTCTACACGGGCACCGACGGCAAGGAGCATGAGACGATTACCGTGCACAGGGCCATCTTCGGCTCCCTCGAGAGGTTCATCGGAATCCTCCTGGAGCACTATCATGGCAAACTGCCTGTCTGGCTCTCCCCTGTCCAGGCCACGGTCATCCCCCTATCAGACGAGAACCGCGGGTACGCGACAAAGGTCCTGGCTGCCCTTCTGGAGGGAGGGGTAAGGGTGCAGGGGGACTTCGAGTCAGGGACCCTGGGCTCCAAGGTCCGGAGGTCGCAACTCGAGAAGATACCCTACGCGGTCGTGGTCGGCGCCAAGGAAGAAGCTGCGAAGACCCTCGCGATCCGCGCCAGAGACGGGGAGCAGAGGTTCGGTCTCACCACGAGGGAATTCATCGACGAAGTCAGGACCCTTGCGTCGAAGTTCGGGTAGGGCCTTCCTAGCTTCCTGCTATGGAAACAAGGGCAGCAAGCTCGTTCATGAACCTGGCTGCCGCCACGCTGGTCGTCCCATTGTCGTAGGGAGGGCTCACCTCCATGATGTCGAAACCGGCGATCTTCCTGCCCTTCAGCTGGTAGAGAAGGTCCAGGATGGTCTTCGAAGAGAGTCCACCTGCCTCGGGGGTTCCCGTCCCCGGGGCGAAGGCGGGGTCCAGGCCGTCAATGTCGATGCTGACGTAGATCCTTTTGAAGGTCGAGCAGAACACGGCCAATCTCTTCAAACTGGCAGATGTCCCAGCCTCTCCGGGTGAGATCACCAATCCAAACTTCTCCGATAACTTCCACTCATCCTTCGTTGCCGCCCTGCCGCCGATGTGGGCGACTGCCCTCGGGTCAGTCTTCTCGGTCAACCTCCTGAGGTAGCATGCATGGGAATATCTTGACCCCTCCCATTCGTCTCGCAGGTCGAAGTGGGCGTCGAAGACGACGAACCCTGTCCCGGCCGGTGCGTTGCGAAACGCGCCATAGGTCAGCGAATGCTCGCCGCCCAGCATGCAGAAGACAGACCTGGATTCGTAGAATTCGGAGGTCACCTTGGACACGTTGTCCGCCATCTTCTTCGGGTCGATCACCCTTGCTAGGTTCCCTGCGTCCCTGATGGGCAACTTCTCGACGTCCACCCCGAGGGGCTTCGAGTACGCCTCGACGTTCAGGAAGGCCTGTCGGATCGCATTGGGACCGAATCTGGTCCCAGGCCTGTACGATGTCGTTCCGTCGTAGGGGACGCCGAAGACTGTTAGTACCGGTCGGGACGCATTAGATTGCCCCACCAGGGGGTCCACAGCCGAAAAGAGGTCTAGGTATGTCAACGGGAGTCCCGGGCGCGCGCCTCCTTTCTTGGTCGCATAGGCTGTCACTTCCTTGTAATGGGCTGTTGTATCAGGAAGCCTGCCCCGGGCCCCCTTACGTCTGAGACTGTCATGTAGTACTCGCGCGCCGGTCCCACAATCCTAAACCCGCCGTTGATGAGTCCCTCGAGGAAGGGGCCGTAGGTCCTCGAGAACTCTTCCGGGGGGCCGGTGTGGCGGGTCTCGGCGACTTCGGTCTCGGGGAATTCCTTTAGGCGGTACATGCCTTCGGGCTCGAATGGACCCCTGACCGGGATGCAGGCTTCGCTTTTCAGGTCCTCCTCCGCGGTCTCCGTATGGTTGTCATAGTAGAGGCAGAACGGATATCCAGACTGTTCGATCCCCTTGGAGTCTATGAAATCCTTCAGCTGTTTCATCGATTCCAGTATTTCAGAATAGGATCCTTTCCTCTCCAGGGACGCCACGACGAGCCTGGGCGCCACAGTGAACTTCACCTCAGGCTCAGCCATCCTGTTCGGCTGCCACGAAGCTCGAAGGGTAATAAACTCTTGGAGGGGAATGGAAAACGTTTCCTCCGACCTTTAGTTCCTAGCCGAACGCATTGGCATCTTCGCACTCGCTATTCGGCCTCAACGAGCCAGGGACAAGGGGCCGGGCCGATAGTCAACTGCACCGAAGGGCCTGCCTCGAGAAGAAGCCTCAGGGCTAGCCTGACCAGAAGAAGTCGAGCGTGGTGGCGCCCATCAGTTCGTCGAAGCTGAAGTCCAGGGCGTCGAGCATCTGGTCGAACATCGAGTGCGCGTATTCGATGTACTTCTCCGCGTCGACGTCTTCGACTTTGGCCAGTTCGACGGGCTTGACGAAGGGGGGATTCTTCGTCTTGACGTAGGCGATTATCTCGCCCGCCTTGATCTCCTTCCCCCTGTCCTCCAGAAGCTTGGCGGCCCTTACGTGCTGGGGCGTGGTCCCATTGTACTTCTCGGTCGTCTTCCCCATCATCACGTTGAAGGCCAACTCCTCCACCGGGACCTTTCTGCCCTTCAGGTCTCCAATCATGCCGGCAAGGAGGCCCTTGATGTTCGTCCTCGCCTTCTCGAAGTCGTCCACAGTCTGGACCTTGCTGAGGGTCTCCAGCGCCTGGTAGAATATCTTCTTCAGGAAATCCGGCGTCTGGGACTTCTTCCCCGTGAGCCCTCTGATGTCGACGGTCCCGTCGGGTAGGACCCCGAAGTAATTCTTCTTCCTGCTGCTGAATGCGACGTACCTGTAGACCTTGTCGAGGTCAAGCTCCACCCCCAGTTCGCCGTCCGCCCATCGCGAGACCGTCGCGATCTGGTCCGCCGACGGGCTCTTCAGGAACAGCGAGTCTGTGTCACCGTAGAGGACCTCTATCCCCAGCTCGCCGCATCTCCCTATGGTCTTCGTGATCGCGTATCGCCCGAGCGCCGCAGTTGCCTCCGCCACAGGGAGGCAGTAGAAGGCGAAGGTCTCGAAGCCCATGGCTCCGTAGGTGGCGTTCAAGAACACCTTCAGGCCCTGGGATACCACGTTGTACAGCTCGCGGTCTTCCTTTGACAGGGTGAGGTCCTTGGTGAGAGGCTTGTAGTGACTCACCCTGAGGTCCCGCAGCGAGCCTGTCACGAGGCTCGTGATGCCCTTCCTCCGCCTGCAGACCCACGACGTGGTGTCGGGGACGACGTTGTCCTTGCACTCCTCGTGCGGGCAGTTCACCGTCTCGTAGGACAGGTTGTAGACCTTGATGAGGCTGGGATACAGGCTCGCAAAATCCAGGACCGAGACGTCAAAGTAGATTCCAGGCTTGGGCTCGATGACCAACCCCCCTTTGTACTTCTTTCCCTTTATGATCGCCTGAGAGGAGGCTCCTCCCTTCTCGCCTAGTTCGTCCTGCCTCGGGATGAGGGCCCCCAGCCTCCGGTGCTCGTAGAAGAGCATGCTCCTGATCCAGTTCGAGACTCCCAGCCTGGACACGTCGTTGATGGGCATCTTGCCGATTCTGGAGATTACAAGCAGGAGCTTCATCACCACGGAGCCCCCCATGGTCGTGAGTTCGTAGGTGAGCTGAGAGTCGTTGAGGCAATAGTTGGCGAGCTCCGGGAGGGGAAGGTCGCCTATCTCCCCCTCGAATTCGATCTTCGACCTGTTCAGGAGCGCCTCCGAAATCCCATTCAGGGTGTGGTCAGTGTACCTGTTGCTGAACGCATAGACCTGGATCGACCTATTGCGAAAGAATTGGTATAGGTCTATGTGCACCCCATGTTTCAGGGTAGACGCGACCCTTTCGAGTTGGATGGGGTTCTCGCTTTCGACGATCCCGACAGCCTCCGCTCTGTGCTTCAGGTAGCGCAGGTCGAAGTCGTCCCCGTTGAACGTGACTACTACGGGATAGTCCATTATCTTGGCCATCACAGCACGGAGCAGCGTCGGTTCATCCTCGAAGACCTTGACCGGATAGTCCATGGTCTCGACCCCCTTGGTGTCCTTTCCTTCCCTGAGGACGTAGACGAGCTTCTCCGTATCGCTGAAGAATGACACAGCTATCACCGGCCGCTTGGGGTCCTCTGGGTCGGGGAGGCGCCCCGCCTCGTTCGCCACCTCGATATCGAGGGCCACCCGTCTGAAATCGCAAAGAGGCTCGCCCAGGAGTTCAGCCCACTCCTTCAGGTACGGGGCGAACTCAGGTTGATTCCTCTTGAGTATCTCGGCCAGCGACATCGCAACCTTGGCGGGGACATCGTGCTTGACTGGGATCACCACCCCGGAGGAGACCCTGTAGTAGGTCCCCATGCGCAGGCCGCGGTCGTAGGCGTAGTTCTCGTAGTACTTTATGTCGGCCTCCCAGGCCCTTATCTTGTCCCTGATGCTATCGTTACCTCCGCCAATCGCGAGAGGGTCCGTAGTGATGATCTTACGCAATTTCACGCGGCCGTCGTTGAGCAGGTCGTCCTTCTCCTCCTCGACGATCTCCACCACGTCCTTCCTGTCCGCGATGGCGCCGAGTTCGCTCCGTTCCAGGCGCGTGTAGCAGTAGGGCCTGTGGCCCGTGTTGTCCTTCCAGTGCCAGAACCTCCCCGCCTTCTGGTCGTAGAACTTCAGCACCGCAAGCCTCGCGTCTCCGTCGTAGAAGGCGGAGGCCAGGAGAGATTCGTCCATCTCCTCCACAGACCTCGTCAATTCCGCCAGTCGCGCAGCGAGCTCAGCTCTCTGGACAGTCGATTGCAACCAGCAAACCCTGCCCCGCATCCTCGGCCGAAGACAGATAAGGCTAACTGGCATTACCCGGGTTCATTAGCACAATTTATAACGACAGCCGGAGCCGCGTCGGTGTTGTCCGATTTCGTTCAAACCTTGAAGACGAACACTTCCTACGGATTCATGGCCGTGGGCGCAGTTTGGCTTGTCATCGCATTATACATCAGCTCAGCCCTGGTCATTTGGCCCGTCGCCACCTGCGTCGTCAGCGGGCTACTTCTCCGCCTGAGGCCGAGAGAGAGAATCACCTGGGCCTGGGCAAGCTCGACCGCTGTGCTGGGGGCCCTCGTCTCAGCTTACAGGGCGTACATTGCGATACCCTTCATCTTCGGAGCATTCCAGGTCGTCTCAGCGATATCGATAGTGGGCTTCGGGCTATTCGCTGTAGTTCACTTGTTTCTGCTCTACGCGGGGAACGCCGCGCCTGAACAGGCTAAATAAGAAGCGAGTTGCTTAGCCTTCTGAGGAAGTAGACCGAGTACCCGCTGATTACGAACAAGGCGGCGAACGCCCTTGTCGCAAAGACGAAGCTCCAGGGCGCAGGATAGCTGCTGAATAGGGCGTCGGGGTTCGGGAAGTGCGAAGTAAGCGCGGCGACGCTGTAGGTCGCACCCCAGAGCATGAAGTTGTAGAGCACCTCGAACGCCGACGAGAAGGCAACAACGAAGCCTGTCATCTGCAGGAAGGAGAGGAGCCACCCAGGCCACCTCGAGATCCTGATCTCCCAGAGTCGGAGCCCAGAGTAGAACAAAGAAACGCAGGCCACGCTGAAGTAGGTAACAGGCTGGGCGAAATAGGGGGGGAGGGGCCAGTAAACGTCCACGAGCACCTCGCCAACGGCGAGGCCAGTCCGAAAGTTCCTGAAAGACTCTATCAGCCCGTAGGCCACCACGACGACGATGGTGAGGAACGAGACCCATGCGATGATCCTGAACATCGTCCGTGTGTTCTGGTCCATGGGGGTTCGCCCCGCGGGTGCGTCCATCTTTAAGCCTTGGCGGGCTCGTGCTCAAGGTGGTTCTGGGTCAGAGCCCAGGGACGACAGCCGTCCGACCGCAGCCCATTGGAACCCAGAAATAGTGTTCTGGGTCGACTTCCAACAGTACCGCGGCTTGTTCGACCTATTGGTATCTGTACTCGTCGTCCTGTTCAGCATCCCCGTCTTCGCGTTTTCTGCCTATTCAGTGGCGCTTCTGGCCGGCAGCTTCTTCTACAGGGATCCTGCGACGCCACTTCTCCCCTACATAGAAGCTGCCCCAGCGTCCGTCTTCCTCGCAGTCTACAACGAGCCAAGAGTCGTAGCTGGAACTTTGGACGCCCTCCTCGCACTCGACTACCCGCATGACAGGCTCCAGTTGGTGGTCGCCGACGATTCCACTGACGAGACCGTCGGTGTGATTGATGGGAAGCTCAGAGACTTCCGGGACTCCGGGGTGGAAGTCCAACACTCCAGAAGGGAGAGTCGCGGCGGGTTCAAGGCCGGGGCCCTCAATCACGCCGCGGGGAAACTGACGGGGGAGCACATCCTCCTCATAGACGCGGACTCCCGCCCTCCGCCTGGGGCCCTCAAAGACGGGCTCGCTTACATGCGAGGGCGGGGCCTATCCTTCGTCTCCTACAGGGTGGGGCACTACAACCGCGAGAAGAACCTGGTCACAAGGGCCTTCGCCCTCTTCCAGGACTCTGTGGATTCTCTTCAGAAGATGGGCGCCACCCGCCTCTCGGTGCCATTCTCGTTGCAAGGCGGCTTCGTTCTTGCAGACGCGGCTGGCCTCAAGGAGGTCGGCTATTGGAGGGAGGGCGTCTTGGCCGAGGATGCGGACCTTTCGTGCAGGCTCTTCTCCGCAGGCCTCAAGGGGGGCTACCTCAGCTCCTCCGAACTCCCGAGCGAAGACCCCTCATCCCTGAGGGTCTGGAAGAGGCAGGCGGCCCGCGTCGCCCAGGGATGGGCCCAGTGCCTCAGGGCCAATTTCACCACCATCGTCAGGTCGAAGTCGCTCGACCCGGCTCGCAAAGCGTTGCTCCTCCTTACCATGCTCTCGCCGTTCGCTGCGCTGAGCTGGCTCACGGTCACGCTCTCCACGGCCGTCGCGATTGTCTTTGGAGGCCTCGACCCGTCGGCCTCCATCTTCGGCAACCCACTGTACATCGTTGCTGTCACCGTGCCCGTAGCGGTCTTCTACATCGCCGGTGTTCATTCGCTTTCTTTGCGGAAGATGCTGAGCCTGAGGAACCTGGCCCTGCTCCCTGCCCTCTCTTACATGATAACCAGCATGTTCACCATATCGGCCATCTCCTTCGTGAGCGGCCTCGCCGGCCGTCCGGGGCATTTCTTCAGGACCCCGAAGGGTGGCGCGTCGGGCGAGTCTGCCGACGACCAGGGGGGCGAGGGGACAGGAACGCTCGTGCTGGAGGGCCTGCTGTCGATCCTCGCTGTTTCACTCTCACTGCCCACCTTCCTGCGCGGCGGGACGCTCCTCGGGCTTTCCCTCTTCGGATTCGGGGCGGCGACCTTGAAATCCATGGAGTTTTCCAGGTTCTTCATGCGCGAGGAACGGAGGACGCCACGAGGAGGTTCCGCGGGCCAATGATCCAGCTGATCCTGATTTTCATTTGGATGATGGCGGCCTTCATCGGGCTTGCGTTCCTCGAGGTCACGGTGGAGGGCGACCAGGCGGGCGGAGAAGGGACGAAGGGTTGGAGACGAAGCATCTTTGGATACAGGATCAAGGAATATCATTTCTGGCTGTGGTTCGTAGTCGTTCCGCTCTTCGTCTTCTCGCCGCTCGTTGTCCTGGGGTTCGACCTCAGGACCTTCGGGACCCTGGCGATCGCCTACCTGATCGGGGGCGTCGTCGAGGACTTCACGTACTTCCTCGCAAACCCGCACTACGGGCTGAGCAAATGGAACAGAACGGATGCCAAGTGGATGCCCTGGTTCAGGTGGGGGATCCTCGAAGTTCCTCAATTCTACGTCCGGAACGCCGCCGCCTCCGCGGTCGTCTTCATCCTCTTCATATGGCGGTGAGCAGGACCAATCCTCATGCAGGGGCGCACCGCAGCAATGACTCAGAGACAACAGCTTTCAAATAACCTCCCGGAGAGCGGCCCTTCGTGCCAAGGCTTCCATTTATCCCAATCAATCGCCCCATTTTAGGCCGGGAAGAGAGGGAAGCGGTCCTCGAAGTGATGGAGAGCGGCCGCCTCACAGACGCGTCCTTCGAAGGAGGTCGGTATGTGAGAGAGTTTGAACGCAAGCTGAAGAGCCTGCTCGGGGCGAAGCATGCGATCGCAGTCAATTCCGGCACAGCAGCGCTCCACTCCGTCCTCCTGGCGATCGGCTTGAAAGCCGGCGACGAAGTGGTCATTCCTTCCTTCACATTTGTTGCAACAGCAAATGTCGTCCTTGCGTGCGGGGCCAAGCCGGTCTTTGTAGATACCGGACGGGACTACAACATGGACCCTGCCAGATTCAGGGAAGCAATTACGAGCAAGACGAAGGGTGTCATACCAGTCCACCTCTATGGGTATCCCGCCGACATGGACGAAATCAGGGAGATAGCGTCGTCCCGATCGGTCCGGGTCGTGGAGGACGCTGCAGAGTCCCTCGGCGCGACCTACAAGGGGGTGCAGACTGGGAGGCTATCCGACGCCGGTTGCTTCAGCATGTATGCGACGAAGGTCGTCACTTCAGGCGAAGGTGGCGCGATCAGCACGGACGACGACGAGCTCGCCGAGAGGCTCAGGCTCGTAAGGAACCACGGAATGGTCCACGGCTACGATTCCAGACACCTGGGTTTCAACTATCGGCTCCCTGAACTCGGCGCCGCAATAGCTTCCGCTCAGATGGACCGGCTCGCGGGCTTTCTGAAGAAGAGGTCGCGCAACGTGCGCCTGCTGCAGGAGAGAATTGGCGATGTCGAAGGAGCGGAATTCACCCAGGACAGGGACGACCGCACTCACGCCTACTATCTTTTCACCCTCACGGTCAGGAAGAACCGCGACCGCCTCCTCAAAGCGCTAAACGACTCCGGCATAGGCGCCGCGGTCTACTTCAAACTGCCAGTCCACAAGACCCCGCTCTACTCAAAGCTAGGATATGGAGGAAAGTGGCTGAAGAGAACCGAAGAGGCATCCAGGCATGTCATCTCGCTCCCCGTGCATCCCGGCCTCGGACCTGAGGAAATGCGGAGGGTGGGCGACGGATTCAGGGCGGCCTGCGCAAGCCTCCTCTAGGTGTCGCTGGACTTGGAGCCTTTGCAAAGGGTCTGCGCAGTCGTTCCCACATACAACGAGAGGGGCAACATAATCCCACTCGTCGAGGCTGTGAAGGCGGCCAAGGTCCCGGGGCTGAGTCTCCTCTTCGTAGACGACTCAAGTCCGGACGGCACTGGCGACGAGATCGAGCGCCTGGCGCTAATGGAAAGCTGGATCAGAGTCCTTGTCAGGGGCAAGAAGGCCGGCATAGGCAGTGCTTACCAGGATGGGTTCAGAGAGGCCAATGCGACCCAGAACCCCGACGTGGTCCTAGAAATGGACGCGGACCTTCAGCACCCGCCCTCGGCAATCGCGGACCTGGTGAGAGCGTTGGCCAGGGGCGCGGACGTGGCCGTCGGGTCGAGGTACGCTCCAGGAGGGTCAATTGTCGGATGGAGCTTGCCCAGGAAGCTGGTCAGCAAGGTGGCGAATTCATACGCGCGCCTGCTTCTCAGTCTCCCGGTCAAAGACGCCACTTCTGGCTTCAGAGCCTACAGCCGGAGGGCAGCCATCATGGTCTCAGAAGCGGAGCTCCCGGCCAAGGGGTTCGAATTCCAGGTCGCGACCCTCAAGCTCTTGAAAACAGAGATGAAAATCGTCAAAGTCCCGTATGCATTCGCGCCTCGGACTTCGGGGCGGTCCAAGCTGGGGGTAGGGGACATGGGCAGGTTCTTCTTCGCTGTCCTCAGACTCTCCTTGTCCTGAGTGGAGCATCATCGCCGCGAAGCTTCAAAAGAGAAGCCGGAGGTCAGGACTCGCTGGTCATGTCAGTAAGTTGGGCCCTCCCCTTCGACGAAAAGGTCCTGGCCGGAGGCGGGGTCCGTTCTCAGGCAGCCGACGAGTATCTGAAGGAGCATCGGGTCACCTTGCAGAAAGGGGCCGCATTCTGGGAGTCCGTGGCATCCGAACTCGACTGGTTCGAGAAGTGGCACGCCGCACTTGACTCTTCCAACCCGCCCTTCCACAAGTGGTTTGTAGGAGGTAAGTTGAACGCGTCCTACCTCTGCGTCGACAGACAACTGGCCCTTGGAAGGGCTGACAAGCCTGCGATTGTTTGGGAGGGAGAGATGTGGGCTCCGGGCCTCCCATCCGAGTCACGGGTACTGACCTACGGCGAACTCTCTCGGGAAGTAAACAGGGCCGCCAAGTTGCTGAGGGACGTCTACGGCATCGCCAGGGGCGACACAGTGGGGTTCTACCTTCCCATGATTCCCGAGTTTCCCATTTTGATGTTAGCCGCAGCAAGAATCGGGGCAAAGTTCACCGTGGTCTTCTCCGGGTTCAGCGCGGAATCCCTGGCGGAGAGGCTTGAGGACGCGGGTGCACGTCTGCTCGTCACCGCCGACGGGGGAATGAGGAGGGGGGCTGTCATACCACTGAAGGAGACGGCGGACAAGGCGGTGGCAGCGGCCCCCTCAGTCAGATCGGTCATCGTGGTTCGGCGAACCGGTCTCCAAGTACCAATGAAACCTGGGAGGGACGCTTTCTATGAAGACGTCATGAGTCAGATACCTGACGACGCAGTGGTCGACCCTGCGCGCATGAGCTCTGAAGACCCTCTCTTCATCCTCCACACCTCGGGGACGACCGGGAGGCCAAAGGGACAAGTTCACGACACCGGCGGCTACCTTACGCTGCTCCACGCCACAATGAAGTGGGTCTTCGACATCAGCGAGAGGGACATGTATTGGTGCACTGCGGACATCGGATGGATTACCGGCCACTCGTACGTTGTGTTCGGTCCGCTGCTGGAGGGGGCGACCACCTTGATGTACGAGGGAGCCCTCGACTTTCCTCAACCAGACAAGTGGGCGTCTGTGATTGAACGACACGGAGTCTCCGTTCTGTACACCTCTCCCACCGCGATCAGGTCCTTCATGAAGAACGGGGAGGCATGGGTGGCAAAGCACCGTACTTCGTCGGTGAGGATCATGCATTCCGTCGGGGAGCCTATCAACCCCGAAGCCTTCAGGTGGATGCACCGCCTTGTTGGCCGGAGCTCGGTGCCCTTCGGAAGCACTTGGTGGATGACGGAGACAGGAGGAATCATGATTTCGGTCCTCCCAGGCGGGACGATGGTCGCCATGAAGCCAGGTTCGAACGGGTTCCCAATCCCAGGCGTTGACATAGAGGTCGTCGACGATTCGGGCAGGCGTTCAGAGGCACTACAGAGAGGGCTCCTCGTGATCCGAAGGCCATGGCCGGGCATGCCGTTGACGATTCACAACGACCCGGGGCGTTACAAGGAAGTGTACTGGTCGAGGTTTCCGGGGTTCTTCTATGCAGGAGACTACGCCGTCCGCGATGAAGACGGCTACATCTGGGTGCTAGGGAGGGCGGACGAGGTGATCAAGGTCGCGGGACACCGCCTTGGTACCTACGAGCTGGAGTCGGCCCTGGTCCAGCATCCTGCCGTGGCCGAGGCTGCCGTAGTGGGAGTCCCGGACGAAGTCCGAGGCGAGGTCCCAGTCGGATTTGTGATCCTCAAGACAGGAGTAGAGAGGAGTGAATCCCTCAAAGAGGCGCTGATTCGCCTGGTTAGGGAGAAGGTAGGACCCGTCGCGAGCCTCAAGGATGTCATCTTCGTGTCCCGACTGCCAAAGACCAGGAGCGCCAAGATCATGCGCCGCGTGGTAAGAGCCGTCCTCGTAGGAAAACCCGTCGGCGACATCAGCACCATTGAGGATGAGGCCTCAGTGGAAGAGGTAAGGGGGGCATACCTTGAGCTCCAGCAAGAGGTGTCCAGCAGGAAGGCGGGAGATCAAGAGGACAATGGCGGGTCTCCCCCGACTTAGTTTCCCGTTAGTGCAGGATTTCCGAGCTTGCCTTCGCAGGTCGGCAGACTGACCGGACCAGAGCCTCAACATCCGAGAAAAGCAGAAATATGAGGAGAAGTCGGCAATTCATGAAATGACAGTAGAGCCTCCCAAGGAACAGCCCGCAAAGGTCTTCGCCGGGGCCGTCTATGAATGCGTAAGGTGCGGCACAAGGACCTCTCAAGAAGAGCTCTCCAAGCTGCCAGAGGTAAAATGCATCTGCGGCTATCGGGTCTTCAGGAAGGCAAGGCCTGCGCTCGTGAAGCAGATCAAAGCCATCTAGGGAAGCTAGGGTCAGCCTCCAAGTTTCGCCGAATTCGTCAAATGCCTATCGCAGCAATGCTTTATTGCCTAATGATTTATGTAGAGGATGAAGTCGTCTCGGATGAGACATCTTTGCATTTGATGCAGAGCAAGACCAGAGCTGCCATCCACGGATACGGGGCCTACATCCCTCACTACCGCCTCCCCACGGCAGAGATTGCTCGCGTTTGGAAGGGGGGAGGGTCGGGGCCCAACGTCGAGAAGGCAGTGGCCTCCATGGACGAGGACACCGTGACCATGGCAATAGAAGCATCAAGGCAGGCGGTCAGGATGGCAGGGACGGATTCCTTGGGGGCGATCTTCGTCGGCACCGAGTCGAAGCCCTACGCAGTGAAGCCGACGAGCACCATGGTCGCGCAGGCGCTCGGCCAGCACTACACTTTGGCCGCCGACCTTGAGTTCGCGTGCAAGGCTGGAACAGAGGCTATCCAGGTCATCACGGGCCTCGTTGGCTCGGGGATGATCGATTCAGGTCTGGCCATCGGCATGGACACGGCCCAGGGGCGACCGGGCGACGACCTCGAATACACGGCGGCGAGCGGGGGCGCTGCCTACGTAATTGGAAAGAACGACAAGAGGGCGATCGCGGTCATCGACTGCAGCACCTCATTCGTGTCGGACACTGGCGACTTTTGGCGCAGAGCGCACGAACGATACCCCAGGCATCTGTCCAGATTCACCGGGGAACCAGCGTATTTCTATCACATCGAGAATTCTGTCAGAACGCTCTTCAAAGAGACCGGGCACAAGCCTTCGGATTTCAGGTATGCAGTGTTCCATCAACCCAACCCAAGGTTCCCGGTCGAGGTGGCGACCAGGCTCGGGTTCACTATGGACCAGATAAAGACGGGGCTGCTCAACCCGATGATAGGCAACACCTATGCCGGCAGCTCGCCCATTGGCCTCGCTGCCGTGCTCGACGAGGCGAATCCCGGGGACAAGGTCCTGCTTGCGAGCTTCGGGTCGGGCGCGGGGTCGGACGCGTTCTGCCTCGAGGTGACCAGCGGCATCAAGGGGAAGCGAGGGATCAACCCTACGGTGAAGTCCATGCTAGAAAGCGGCACGAAGATAGACTACTCGACCTATTCCAAGTTCCGGGACAAGCTCCAGAAGTAGGGGATTGGTTGGCGAAGTCAAAGGCATACGTATCCTCTGTAGGGCTTACGAAGGTGGGGGACCACTGGGAGAAGTCCATCCTGGACCTCGCCGTGGAGGCTTCAAGGGGCGCTCTGAAGGGATCGCCGAAGGTCAAGCCCCAGCAGATAATTGTCGGAAACATGTTCAGCTCCGTGGGCTCGGGCCAAGAGCACCTCGGCGCTATGATTGCCAGCGCCCTCGGGCTTGCCGGGGTGCCCGCGTACAAGGTCGAGGCCGCCTGTTCGTCAGGAGGCACCGCGTTCAACGTGGCCTATAACCTGGTGAGGGCGGGGGCCATCGACTCTGCCCTGGTCGTCGGCGTGGAGAAGATGCGCGACCTCGAGCCCGAGGCGGTTTCACAGGCTCTCGCCATGGCGGAGTCGGCCGACTATACCCAGTTCGTCGGCGCATCCTTCGCCGCACTCAACGGCCTCTTGGCAAGGTACTACATGGAAGAGTTGGACGTCTCCCGCGACGACCTCAGCGCCTTTCCCGTCCTCGACCACGCCAACGGTGTCACGGCCGAGCACGCCCAATTTAGGAAGGCGATCTCCCCCGAGGTCGTGAGCCGGTCGAGCATGGTCGCCGACCCCCTAAGACTCTTCGACTGCGCCCCTGTCGGAGACGGGGCCGCCGCAGCGCTGATCGTCGGGGAGAAAGGAGCCGCGGGCTCCAAGAGGAGACTGATGGAAATCCTGGGCGGAAAGGTCTCCACGTCGCAGTTCAGCATCTACGAAAGGCGCGACATGCTCGACTTCCGGGCGACGCACGAAGCCTTCAACGGAGCGATGCAACAAGCAGGCGTAACCGCGAAGAAGCTCGACGCAGTGGAGGTACACAACGCCTTCTCGGTCGTCGGCGCCCTCTCCGTCGAAGCCATGGGCTTCTCGAAGCGCGGCATGGGCGGGAGAGACGCGAGGGAAGGAAAGTTTTCAATGGGCTCAGAGCTTCCCGTGGACACCTTCGGGGGCCTCAAGGCGCGCGGGCATCCTGTGGGCGCGACCGGGATGTACCAGGTCGCAGAGGCATATCTCCAGCTTACGGACCAGGCCGGCAAGAACCAGGTGGATGGCGCAGAATACGTCGCCACGCAGAACATCGGCGGAGTGGACACAACCAGCGCCGTGCACGTCTTCGGGAGGGCGGCCTAGATGGCGATCCAGTCCTGGAGGATCAGGGACAGGTACTACCGGCTCATCGGCTCGAAGTGCAGCAACTGCGGAGACGAGTATTTCCCCCCGGTCTACAAGTGCAGAGGGTGCGGGTCGGAGGCTCTGAAGGACAAAGAGATGCCCAGGACCGGGAAGATACTTACCTACACGGTGCTTCACGAACCGATGCCCGGTTTCGAGGCCCAGGCCCCCTACTACCTCGCTATCGTCAAGCTCGCCAACGGCGCCAGGGT
>JACQFO010000047.1 GCA_016200025.1 Nitrososphaerota archaeon | reverse complement strand
ATCCCGCCCACGACGTTCTCGATCATCCTGTCAGCCACGTCCGCGGGGAGGCCGCCGGTTTCTGAGAGCGTCTTCGCCTCCTCTTCTGTGAGGTCGGCGAGCCTCCTCACGACCTTGAGCCTCTCCTCCATGGAGAGCCTGTAGAAACCTGGTACCTCGGACGACTCTTTCATCCCTGTCAGTCTGGTCGTCTCCGCTTGGTTATTTAATCGAAGCGAAACACGGCTCCTGCAACGACCGAAGCTCTTCCGAGCAGGACGACGTCTCATCATCGCTTAAGGATAAAAGGCGGGTCGAGGGGCGGTCCTCACACTCGGGCCGGTCGTCTAGCATGGTTTGGACGTCGGGCGTTTGCCCGTCAAGCTCTGACGCCTGCTGGCAGAAGACGGCGAATCGCGAAGGCGCGTCAAGGTCGGCGGTTCAAATCCGCCCCGGCCCACCTCTCTCAACCCTTAATACTCGTAGGCTTCAAAGAACTCCAGATCTGCAACGAACAGAAATCTACTCGTCTTCTCAATCTTCCTAATCGTAGCCGGCGCAGCCGGGAACTTCTACCCCGCCAGCATCCTTGGCATCTTCCTTCTCTTCCCCTCTCTCCTTACAACTCCCAGGCCGCGCCAGCAGCCCAACCCGGTGAGCACGACTCTAGAGTCGCGCCGAGTTGTTAGAAACCCGCCCCCGCCGCCTGCATTCCAGACGGGTTCGCAGACAATCGAAGCCCCTGTCCAACTCCCAATATTCGTCGACAAGTCGAACCCTACCTACACTCCAGCTCTGTTCCCGAACACCATGTTCCCCACACTCTCGAAACCGATCCCTCCCGCCTCCGCAGCCGAATCCGGGAAGAAGGCACCTGCAGAGCGAGACGAGGTCGTCGAGTTCGGAGCCCTGCTAGCCCTAGTAAAGCTGGCCCTCGGCTAGGGGATGTACAGGTTCATTTCTCGGGCGACCTTCTTCAACCTCTGAACCCTGTGGTCGAGCGAAGGGTGGGTCGAGAAGAGCTCGACGAGCGAGTTGCCCCTGAATGGGTTCACGATCCAGAGCGACGCAGTCGCGGGCGAAGGAGCCTGGCTCGAGCCGCTCGAGATCGGCCTGCTCTGAGCCTTCGCCGTAATCTTCTGCAGCGCCGTAATCAGGCCCCCCGGGTTCCTGGTAAGCTTCGCCCCGAATTCGTCCGCGTTGTATTCATCGCTTCTGCTTATGCCCAGCTGAATGAAGGTCGCGCCGAGCGGGACCAGGATGGCTGCCGCCAGGAGCAGCAGAGGGGACCCGCCTCCCCTGCGGTTGTTTCCTCCCCCGAGCCAGAGCGACCATAGAGCGATGTTCCCGATGTAGGAGATCGCTCCGGCCATGGTCGCCGCAACACTCGACATCAGCACGTCCCTGTGAATCACGTGCCCTATCTCGTGCCCGATCACGGCTTCCAGCTCCTCGGGGCTCAGCGTCTGCAGTATGCTGGAGGTCGCGCAGACCACCGCCTTGTTCGGCCCCCTGCCTGTCGCGAAAGCGTTGGGCAGAGGCGAATCGACGATGCCGACTCTCGGCATCGGAATCTGGGCCTTTTGCGCGACACTCCTTACGACCCTGAACAGCGTAGGGTTCTCCGACTCCTGGATTATCTTGGCCCGACTCATGCGGATGACGAGGGAGTCGCTGTAGAAATACGAAAGGAAATTGAAGAGCCCAGCGAGCACGAGGGCACCTCCCATGAACAGGTACGGACTCCCGAAGTAGAGGCCGACAGCGTACCCAATGGCAAGGAGCAGCCCCGTCAATACTGCGAAGAGCAGCGTTATCTTGAAATAGATTGAAGCGGTCATTTCACTTCAGAAGAGCTTTGCCACCCGCCCCGCGTAAAAACTTTGTTCTGCACGATGCCGACCGAAAGAATAAAATTCATCCGAACATTCCCAGCGCAGAGCGAACAAAAATGGAAGACGACAGAGACGATCTACCGGAAAAGAAGCATCGTGGCCTCCCCTTCGGCCCCTGGGGCTTCCCTGACATCGACGAAATGATGAAGGAGATGGAGAAGGCGTTCACCGAACAGTTCAAGGACCTCGAGCGAGAGCTCCCGAAAGGCTTGGTCAGGGAGTCGAAGACCGCCGACGGCGGCGTCAAGAAGGAGTTCGGCCCCATAGTCTACGGCTACTCTGTGACCATCGGCCCCGACGGGAAGCCAGTGGTCAGGGAGTTCGGCAACGTGAGGCCCGGCGAAGGGACACCCTTGGAGGTCCAGGACAAGCGCGAGCCCCTCGTCGACGTGCTCAGCTCGGACAAGGAGGTGAGGGTCATAGCGGAGATGCCGGGCGTCAGCAAGGGCGACATCGACCTGACAGTAAACGAAAAGTCGGTGGTCATCTCCGTAGACAAGAAGGACAGAAGGTACTACAAGGAACTCGACCTCCCTGGGACCGTCGACCCCAAGGGAGCGAAGTCCAATTACAACAACGGAATCCTCGAGGTCACGATTCCTCTGAAGGCACCGACGAAGGGCGGCGCCAGGGTCCGCGTCGACTAATTACCTGTAGGGCCCGTCCTCGACCCCGTCCCTGTACCTGGCCAGGGCGTTGAATTTCGGCTCCCGATAGCCGTGCTTCTCCGCCAGGGAACGGGCGATGTCCCCGGTAGTTATGATCCCCACCATCGCCGCCGTCCCGTCCACCACGACCAGCCTCCTCACTCTGTACTGAGCCATCATGGCAGCGGCCTCACCCACCGAAGCTTCGGCCGGGACCGTTATCAGCGGGGTCGACATGATGTCCCTCACGAGGACCCTCGTGGGGTCCACCGCGTCGGCGAGCACCTTCGAGACAAGGTCCCTCTCGGTGACGATTCCAATCGCGGCCCCTGCCTGGGTGATTACCGCGCAGCTTACGCCCCTCTTCGCCATGGCCCTCGCGCAGTCCTTCACGTTGGTGTTCAGGTCCACGGTCATCACGGCCTTGACCATTACGTCCGCGATTCCCTGCTCCTTCTCCATCATGGTCTGAGTGACGAGACTAGGCTAATATATCGTTTGACGGGCGCCAGGTCAGTGGCAGACCCGGTCGTAGTCGTGGAGGGTCTTTCAAAGAGATACGGAGAGACCAGGGCCGTCGACGGCGTCTCCTTCGACGTTCGCAGAGGGGAAATTTTCGCCCTCCTCGGTCCCAACGGCGCTGGCAAGACGACGACGGTGGAGATTCTAGAATGCATGCGCACCCCGACTACCGGCACTGTCAGGGTCCTCGGGAAGTCTGTCACGGATTCTGCAGGTGTTGACTCGATCAAGAACCGCATAGGCGTCCTCCCCCAGGATTTCAGCGCCCTCGGCAGGCTCACTGTGGGGGAGAACCTGGAGTTCTTCGCGGGGATGTTCAAGAGCCACTTGGAAGTGGGAGCGCTGCTCGACCTCCTGGAGATCAAGGACAAGAAGGACGTCAGGTTCTCCAATCTCTCCGGGGGCCTCAAGCAAAGGGTCGGCATCGCCGCTGCCCTGGTCAACGACCCTGAGCTCGTCTTCCTCGACGAGCCCACGACCGGCCTCGACCCCGAGATACGGAGGGCCACCTGGAAGGTCATCGAAGGCCTCCGCTCCAGGGGCAAGACCGTCATCCTGACGACCCACTACATGGAGGAGGCCCAGCAGCTCGCCGACCGGATCGCGATACTCGTCAAGGGGGAGCTCGCGGCCCTGGACACCCCCGATGCACTCCTCAAACAGCACGGGGTCGGCCGGGAGATGATCTTTACCAACGCCGAAGATGCAGTCTTCGGGACCCTCCGCCGGTTCTTCGACAACGTCTCCACAGAGGGGAGCAACGTCGTCCTCCCCTTCGCCGAAACCCGCGACGTGCAGGTCGCCCTCACCGCGCTCGCAGAGAGGGGCCTGAAGGTGGACATGCAGATCCGCTCCGCGACCATAGAAGACGTCTTCCTCAGGCTGGCCGGGTTCCGGATCTCGGAATCGGGGGAGGCAAAGTGAGAATCCTGGTCGTCTTCCGGGCCATGACGAAGAACTGGCTCAGGAGCAGGAGCGGGCTCTTCTTCAGTTTCCTCTTCCCGGTGATCTTCCTCCTTCTCTTCGGCAGCATCCTCGGCGGCGCGTCGAAGCCCATCCCCCTCGCAGTCCAGAACAACGACCTGGTGGGGGGCGTGCCTACCCAACTCTCCCAGAGCTTCGTGACCGCCTTGAACTCCACCAGCGTCCTCCGCGTGAATCCTCTGCCCACCTCGACGAACGTGACCGCCTACGTCATTGGCCAGGCCGGCACCTTCGGTGGCGCCCCGAGGGTCCTCGTCATCCCTCAGGGATTCGCGGCCGGCCTCGGGACCGGAAGCCGAGTCAACCTGTCCTACATCGCCTCCGCGTCCGACCAGCTAGGCGCCCAGGTCGGGAGCGTGGTGACGAGCTACGCCGACACCTTCAGCTCTCAGCTGGGCGGGTCCACTTCGCTCATTGGTGTGGATTCGAGCCCCTCGTCGGCCCGGACTCTTACGTCAGTCGACTACTACATGCCCAGCATCCTTGCTGCCTTCATGATGACCAACGGGGTCATCGGCCTCACCAGCATCGCTTCGGAATTCAGGAGGAACGGCCTGACGAAGCGCCTCTCAGCCACGCCTCTCACCAAGCTTGAATGGATCCTCGGCAATGTCATGAGCCAGGCTCTCCTCGCCGCCATCCTTGCCGGCGTGATGATCCTCCTCGGAATCGTGGTATACCACACTGCCGTGACCGTCGACCTCTACACCCTGGTCTTCATCGCCACCGGCGCCATCCTCTTCTCCGGCATCGGGATGACGCTGGCCGGGATCGTCAGGGACCCCGAGGCGGCCGCGGGCCTGGGGAACGCCATCGCCTTCCCGATGATGCTCCTCTCAGGCACCTACTGGCCTGTCTCCATAATGCCAGACTTCC
This sequence comes from Nitrososphaerota archaeon, assembly GCA_016200025.1. Taxonomy (GTDB): domain Archaea; phylum Thermoproteota; class Nitrososphaeria; order Nitrososphaerales; family Gagatemarchaeaceae; genus UBA183. The sequence goes on along the minus strand of JACQFO010000047.1, from coordinate 1,230 downwards.
TCCAGGCAGTCGCAAGGGTCCTCCCGCTGACCTACTTCTCAGAAGCACTCCGCGATTCGATGGTCGTGGGGAACCTCTCTGCCGCCCTCTTCAACCTGGAAGTCGTCGCCGCCTTCGCCGTCGGGTTCATCGTCATCGGGGCCCGGGTCACCAGGTGGAAGGAAGCCTAGGGCCAACGTCCAGCATCGGGTTATATCGCCGACCAACCTGACGGCCCGTCGTGGACAAGGTCGGGATCCTCGTCGTCTCCAAGTGCCTCAGCTCGGCAGCCATCATCGATACCTTCTCGCGAAGCCAGAAGCATGTCCCCGAGTTCTACGTCATCGAGAAACAGCCCAACCCCTTCAACGTGGCGAGGGCGAAGGTGCACAGGGTCGTCCCCGACCTGAACCTCGCCGATGTAGTCAGGACTGCCCGCAAGTTCAGAAACAGGGTCTCGTTCGGAGTCACCGACACCGAGGACTTCGTGACCTCCGGAGGCAGAGACGCGCTGGAGAAGGAGGCCGGGATCCAGATGCTCTGCGTCTCCAAGAAGTTTGCGGTTGAGCGCAGCAAGGCCGAGCAGCGGCTCCTCTTCGACAGGATCTTCACGGGAGCCAACCCAAGGTACCGGATCTTCGACCCCGGGCGATACCACAGCGAATCGGAGGCCCTCGCAGACTTCCGCCGCGCAGCGTCAGACCTGGGAGAAGTCGTTGTCAAGCCCGACGCCCCCGCAAGGGGAGCGGGTGTTGGGGTCTGGGGCAAGGACTTCCGCTCGGACCGCGAGATGTCCGCCTTCTTCCTCAACGCGCTCTCGAAAGGGAAGGTCGTCCTCGAAGAGAGGGTTGAAGGCGAAGAATCGAGCTTCCACGCCTTCAGCGACGGCAGGCACTTCGTCCCCGCGCCTCTCTCTCGGGACTACAAGCGGAGCCTCGACGGTAACCGGGGAAAGTTGACAGGAGGTATGGGCAGCTACAGGGACTCCTCCAGGGGCCTCCCCTTCCTCCGCCGGGAGGACTGGGAGCGCCTCGCCAAGGCGGAAGAGGCTGCGTTCAGAAAATGGAAAGGGCGCGGCTCCGACCCCGGTCTCCGTGGCATCGTTCTCTACGACGCGATAATGCACACCGGCAGGGGATTCAAAGTCCTCGAGCGCAACAGCAGGGGAGGGAATACCGAAGTCATCAACATCCTCACGACGATCGCTGACGATTTCATCGAAGTCTGCCACAGGATACTGGACGGCTCACT
>JACQFO010000049.1 GCA_016200025.1 Nitrososphaerota archaeon | reverse complement strand
TCCGGCGTTTTCATGATCCTGGGCATCGCAGGAATAGTCCTCTTCAACGGACCTCTGACTCCAGCAGGCGACTCCTGCTACTGCCTGATACCCAGCCCGGAACCCGCAGCCGCCCAGGGAACTTCGAGTATACTCCTCGCTTTGGGCGTGATGTTCTTCCCAATGGGATTGATGAAGGGCGGCCTCCCCACCTTCAGGAGGGCGCCGGCTGCCCCACAGATGGCCAATCTGCCCGCAGGGAAGGCAGTGGCACAGCCCCAGATACTCAGTGGAAGCTACTTCGGGTTCGGGATACTGGTGCTGGTCATCGGAGTAGACGCGGTGCTCGTCCCGGGATATCTTGTCTACAGGAACGCCTGGTACGAGCTCGCAGGCATCCTCCTCGCAGCAGCGGGCGGCATTTCCATGTTCTGGGGACTGAGAAAACCCGCCGCATAGGATTGACACAGTTCTGCCAGGGAATCGTTTTATCCCATCGCTTCAGGGGGCTGGAATAGTTGAGCGCGAAGGGAAAGGCAAAGCAAAAGTCAAGATCGAAGGCCGCGGTTGAGGAGCCGAAGGCCGCCAAGGTCAGACCAGTGAGGCCCGCAGGTCAGGCGCCTCGCGCCATGGTCAGCTCCAGACGCGGACAAGTAATGATAGACAGGGATGGGAAAGGATTCTCGGGGACGGAGCTCGATGCGGCTGGCCTCTCCCCCAGGATGGCAGGCAGGTGCCTGGCTTTCAGGAGACCCCCGGAGACCTCGCCATACCACCACTCGCCCTTCCGGGCCCATCGGAAGACCTGGCCGCCATGTAGAGGTAGAGCTGGGCATACCCGGCATAGACGCCGAAGTGCCTTCTGACAGACTTTGAGACCTTTTCGTAGTCGCCTGTCGTCAGCTTGGCCTTGGCCTCGGGAGTGAGCTTCTTCCTTATCTGAAGCGGGATGATCCGAGGGTAGGACCTCGACAGCTCCCTGGCGATCCAAACGTCTATGGGAAAGGCTTCGTCCTTGTCGCAGGAGTAGAGTAATACGCAATCCGCGACCTTTGGCCCTACGCCGAGGAGAAGTTTGGACCCGAAGAGTTTCGTCAGCAGCATCTTCCTCGACTCCTCGTAGTCTCTCATCACCAGTTCGCCAAAGTCGAGCCCACCCTGGTCCACTGAGGTCGCGACGCGCTTCAGGAAGGGGGCCCTGTACCCGAGCCCGCACTCGCGGAGCTCGGCCACTGGGGCGCTCGCCAGCTTCTCGGGGCCCGGAAATGAATGATACTGCGACCCATCGAATTCAAACTGCTCGCCGAACCTCGTGCAGATTTCAGAGATCATCTTCTTGATTCTTGGGATGTTCGCGTTGGTTGCCAGCACGAATGAAGCGAGGCACTCCCACCTGTCCTGTCTGATGAGACGGGTGCCGTAGAACTTCTGCACGGCCTCGGTGATGACCTTGTCCTTCGCGATCGAAGCGAGGATGGGTTCGATATCCTCGTCGAGCCTGAAATAATTCCTGACGAACTCGCTTCCCAGGAGGTCGCTTGAAGACTCGCAGCGCAATGTTCCGCCCTCCTGCCTGGCTTTCAGGAGACCCCCGGAGACCTCGCCATACCACCACTCGCCCTTCCGGGCCCATCGGAAGACCTGGCCGCTCTCCAGGGTGTAGTCGAGGCTGAACGGCGACTCCAGGCCTATTGTGAATTCCATCCTAGGGCACCTTCTTGAGCCTCGGGACGTTCTAATTGACTCTTTTCCGAGGCGCCCAGACGGGCCAGGAGGAGGCAGGTTTCAAATAGGCTGTCCGACCGCGAAACCACTGTTGGAAGGCGTCTATGAAGCCAGGACCCCGAGATCGGGCAAGCTGTTCAGCCGCGCCAGACGGGTCTTCGCCGGCGGAGTCAATCACAACGCCCGCTTCTACGAGCCCTACCCGATCTTCGTGAAGAGGGCCCGGGGGCAGCATATCTGGGACGAGGACGGCCACAGGTACACGGACTACTGGATGGGCCACATGGCCCTCATCCTTGGGCATTCGCCAGAGGTGGTCACCGCTGCGCTCCGAGACCAGCTGACGGATGGCACGCACTTCGGGACGGGGAGCAGGCTCTCGGTCGAGCTAGGTGAGCACGTAAAGGCGGCGGTCCCGTGCGCAGAGCTACTGCGCTTCTGTAACACGGGTGCGGAGGCAACAATGTACCTCGTGAGGCTGGCGAGGGGATACTCGAGGAGACGGGTCGTAATCAAGATGGCCGGCGGGTGGCACGGGTTCAACACGGAGCTTAACAAGGGGGTCCACGAGCCGTTCGACGCCCCGGAAAGCGAAGGCATCCTCCCCGAGGAACAGGAACACGTGGTGACTGTGAGATTCAACGACCTAGAAGACGCTAGGAGGGCGGTGAAGGCCTCAAAGGGAGACGTGGCAGCGATTCTCCTTGAACCCGTCCTCGGGGCCGGGGGGTGCATACCCGCCGAAAGAGAGTACCTCAAGGGCCTCCGTGAATTGGCAGATGAAACCGGCACCTTGCTGGCCTTCGACGAGGTCATCACTGGGTTCAGAGTCGCCTACGGCGGCGCGCAGGAGCACTACGGCGTTGTCCCGGACCTCGCCGCACTGGGGAAGGTCGTAGGAGGCGGGCTTCCGGTAGGACTGGTCTGCGGCCGCAAGGAGATACTATCGTTGGCCGACCCGTCGAGGAAGGGCAGGTTCGTGTCGATAGGAGGGGGAACGTTCTCCGAGAACCCGCTGACGATGGCGGCAGGCCTGGCAACTCTGAGATACCTTCGAAGACATTCGAGAGACGTGTACCCGCGACTGGCCCAACTTGGAGGACAGCTCCGCTCTGGGGTCGACAGGGCCCTGTCTGAACAAAGGGTGAATGCGAAGACAACGGGACTCGGGTCCCTCTTCCTGACCCACTTCATGTCCGGGCCGCCTGTCGAAGGGAGAGGCAAGGAGGACTCGAACCTTTCGAGAGAGTTCGGGCTGAGCATGATGACCCGAGGCATCTTCTTGCTACCTGGGCACGCCGGAGGGATCTCCGCCTGTCACACGGACTCCGACATAGAGGCCTTCGTGGACGCTGCAGGGCAGTTCCGACCGAAGACAGGAAAGTGACCCTCAGTTGGCGAACCATCGTTCGGCCGCGTCTTGCTTTTTTGGGTACAGCTTCGTCGTCCCAACTTCAATGAGGAACAATTTCACCCAGGACTTCCTGTATATGCGCAAGTGGTACACGTCTCTGCGCCGCTCTTGGCCCGATTGGACCGAGAGCCCTGCCTGAATTCCGAGGCTCGAAGCCAGGAGTCTCGAATAGAAGTCGATCAGGCGCTTGTCCGAATTGGTTAGGTCGAGGCAGATTTTCGGGAGCTTCCTCGCCCTGTCGGCGACCACCTTGACGCATCCCTCAGCGTCGAACAGCCCAGCCAAAAATTCAAGAACATTACGCCTAGAATCACCCATCATCATCAGTCGCTCCAGCACACCGAGGTCGGACTTCGCCTCTCGAAGCAACTGAAAGAGCTCGAGGTTTCCAACCCGCACGAACCAGATGTTCAGCGCGGGGCTGAAGTGCGGCTTGACTACTGACCCCAGGACTTCAGATAGCTTCGCGGCGTATTTGACAGCGAATTCGCGCTGTCTGACATCGAGGCCCACCCTGTATCCTTGATGGTGCCTGTAGGTATACCCGTCTCCCAATGAAGCGCCAACGACGTAGAACAGCTGTGGCACATACCTAATCCTCCCTGAATTGTAGTAAGACGAACCTCCAAGCCATTTCGTCACCACATCCAGAGGGATTCCGAACTTAGACACGAGTTCAAGCCTGGTCATATCCGATGGGACGTTCTCCCTTCTCAATCGCAGGAATTCCTCGTAGGCCTTCATCGAAGCTCGCACGCTCCGCTTGAATAGTATTCACCAATTTGAATCGGATGGACTACGAGCAGAAAATGGAGGGGAGGTCAGCGAAAGTTAGTGTGAAACTTTCGCAAACCTAGCATCCGCATCGGACCAGTTGACAACATTCCACCATGCCTCTATGTACTTGGGTCGGTCAGTAAGATAGTCGTGCACCCAGGCATGCTCCCATAGGTCGATACCGACAATGAGAGGCATTCCGGCGAGGTGCATGTTGTTCTGTTTCTCCACCTGAGTTAGGACTAGCTGATCGGTTTCAGAATCGTACAGCACGAGCGCCCATCCAGCACCCTCTACTGTCTTCGCAGCATCGGTGAATTGGGCCTTGAATTTGTCGATTCCGCCGAAGTCTTGGTTGATTTTGTCTCCGATCTTCCCGCCAGGGTTTCCTCCTCCTTTTCCAGGGGGAGCCATGTTGGGCCAGAAGAAGGAGTGGAGTATGTGGCCGTCAACGTTGAAGCTGTAGTCACGCAGGACAGCCCTGATGTCAATCTGAGCCTCGCCCTTCCTCGATTTCTCGAGCTTCTCCAAGGCAGCATTGGCACCATTCACGTATGCCTGATGGTTCTTGGTGTGATGAAGCGTCATCGTCTTCTCCGAAATGTGTGGCTGTAGGTCTGAATACTTGTATGGTAGTGGTGGAAGCGTGTATGTTTTAGCCATGGGGCGAGGCGATTCCGCGCCTCGTAATAACGTTGCTCCCGCCTAGACGGTGATTGGAGGCTTCGCCTTCTTGGCCTTCTGCCAGTCTTCGAGGAAGCGCTTGAGCCCCGAGTCCGTGAGGGGATGCATCATCATCTTCTCCATGATCTCGGGGGGCATGGTCGCGATGTCCGCCCCGATCTTCGCGGCCTCGAGGACGTGCTGGGGGTGCCTGATGCTCCCCACGAGCACTTCCGTCTTCAGGCCATAGTTGTCTCTGATCTTCACGAGGTCCTCCACCACCTCCATCCCCCGCTGACCGATGTCGTCGAGCCTTCCGATGAATGGGCTGATGAAGGACGCCCCCGCCTTTGCGGCGAGCAGCCCCTGGTTGGCAGAGAAGACAAGCGTAACGTTGACCCTGATTCCGAGACCTGACACGGTCTTGGTGGCCCTGAGGCCTTCAGGTATGACTGGGATCTTCACCACTACGTTCGGGGCGAGCGACGAGAGGTGCTTCGCCTCGCTGACCATACCGTCGTGCTCGGTGGCCACGACCTCGGCGCTGACGTCGCCCCTGACCTCCTTGCAGATCCTTACGATGATCTCTTCGAATTCTCCCTGTTCCTTGGCGACCAGGGTGGGGTTGGTCGTGATGCCGTCCACTATGCCCATCTGGTTGAGCTTCCTGATCCACTCGAAGTTCGCGGTGTCTAGGAAGAGCTTCATCGAATGGGCCGAACCTCCGTTAGAGTATTAAACGTTCAGTGGTTGCTACCGCCTTCGGTCTGCCTTCCCCGGTGCGCGCTTTCCACTGCTAGGCCTGGGGAAGAGGCCAACAAGCTGGCCGCAGCTTCGATCTGATTCGAAGTAAGACCGTACTTGATCAGGAGCTCCGGGGCCTCGCCGCTCTCGCCGAACGTGTCCATCACCCCCACCCGCTTCATCGGCGTCGGAGCCTCCTCGCCGAGGACCTCGGCGACCGCAGAACCCATCCCTCCCATGACATTGTGCTCTTCGGCCGTGACCACCCGCCCGCACTTCTTCGCGAAGTGCACGATTGTCTTCGAGTCGATCGGCTTGATGGTATGGAGGTCTATGACAGCGGCAGAGACGCCCCTGGCCTTCAGCGACTCCGCAGCTTTGACTGCCTCCGGGACCATTATCCCGCAGGCGAAGACGGCCACGTCCGAGCCGTCCAAGACCACCTTGGCCTCCCCCCTCCCGTAGTCGAACCCGTCATCGTAGACCACGTTGGTCGTCGGCCTGGTGAGGCGGACGTAGAAGGGCCCCGGGATGGAGGCTATGGCCTTCACCGTGGCCTTTGTGGAGACCGCGTCCGCGGGTACGACGACGCTCATCCTCGGTATCGACCTCATGATCGCGATGTCCTCGACCTGCTGGTGGGATGCGCCGTCGGGGCCCACGGAGATCCCGCCGTGCGAACAGACAATCTTCACGTTGAGGAATGGATAGGCGATGTTGTTTCTGATCTGGTCGACGCACTTGCCCGGCACGAAGATCGCATAGGTCCCGGCGTAGGCCACCTTGCCCGCGAGGGCCATGCCGGCGGCCACTGCCACGAGGTTCTGCTCCGCGATCCCGATGTTGAAGAACCTCTGAGGGAACTTCGAGGAGAAGACCCCCGACTTCAGGGAGCCCGTGGTGTCAGCGCCCAGGACCACGACTTCGGGGTTGGATGCCCCGAGCTCGAGGAGCGCCTCGCCGTAGGCGTCGCGCATCGCGCCCTGCTTGAAGAGCGTCAGGGCCCGCCTCCGTTGGCCATCTTCCTCAACGCTCCTATCGCCCTGACAGGGTCTCTCTTGTTGAAGACTCCTGCACCCGCGACGAGGACGTTCCCACCCCTCTAAACGACTTCGCGGGCGTTCTCTGGCTCGACCCCTCCGTCCACCTCGATGTCAGTATCGTACCCTTTCTCTGCGACCAGTTTGCTCAGCCTCTCCAGCTTGGGCATCACCGACATGTCCATCGTCTGCCCGCTGAAGCCGGGGTTGACAGTCATCACCACCAGGGCTTGGAGGCTGGGGAGCCTATCGACAGCCCACTTCGGGAGCTCGGTCCCAGGCTTGATGGCGAGGCCCATGCCCTTTCCCTTTGCCTTCACGAGAGACGCGAGCCTGTCGAACTTCGGTCCGTCGAGCACCTCGGCATGGAATGTGAGCAGGTCCGACCCCGCGTCGAGGAACTTCTCCGCGTAGAGCTCCGGCTTCTCTATCATCAGGTGCGTGTCGAACATCAGGTCACAGCGCCTGCGCAGGGCCTTCACTGTCCCGGGCCCGAAGGTGATGTTGGGCGCGAAGTGGCCGTCGATGACGTCCAGGTGCAGCTGGTCGGCCCCTCCCGCGACCGACATTTCTGCTGCCCTCCCCAGGTCTCCGAGGTCCCAGGCGAGGATCGAAGGCGCGATGCGCACGTTCCTCAATGGATCACCCTAGTTCGCTGAGGACGTCCAAGAGCTTGTCCTTGGCGGGCGCCGTGCCGTGGTAGGTGGGGGACCACTCCATGAACGAAATCCCCTTCCCCTTGACCGTATGGGCGATTATCACCGTGGGCCTGTTCCTCGTCAAGGCGGCCAACTCGAATCCGTCCAGGAGCTGAGGGAAATCGTACCCGTCGACCTCGATGACGTTCCAATTGAAGGCCCTCCACTTCGCCGCGAGGGGCTCCAGGGGCATGATCTGCTCGGTGAGACCGTCCTGCTGTATCCCGTTTCGGTCGATGATCGCCGTGAGGTTGTCGAGCCTGTACTTGGACGCCGACATCGCTGCTTCCCAGATCTGCCCTTCCTGCTGCTCGCCGTCGCCCATCAATACATAGGTCCTGAAGCCCTTCCCGTCCAGCTTGGCCACCAAGGAGGTCCCAACGCCGAGCGACAGCCCGATCCCCTCCGAGCCGGCCGGGGCCTCGACGCCCGGAATCCCCATCGAGGGGTGACCCTGGAGCCTCGATCCCATTTTCCTTAGCGTCATCAGCTCCTGGACCGGGAAGAAGCCCGCCTGGGCGAGGATGGAGTAAAGGAGCGGCGCAGCGTGCCCCTTGCTGAGGAAGAACCTGTCCCGCTCGGGCCAGGCCGGGTCCTTGGGCTCGTATCTCATGACGCGGAAGAAGAGGGTGACGAGAAGCTCGACGGCTGAGAGGGAGCCTCCGGGGTGCCCCGATCCTGCCTCAGCCAGGCTCTCGAGAATTAGCTTTCTTGTGTTCCGCGCTATCTCCCTCAGGCGGACGACCTCCTGAGCGGCCTCCATCAGCGCCTCACCGGCACCTGGACGATTCTACTTACGAAATCCTCCGTTCCCTGGGCCTTCGTTTCGAGGTCGTGGATGGAAAGCGACGTGGTCCTCTGCAGTTCGCTCCTAGCCTCGCCCGCTACGTTGCTGAGCACGGCCGCTTGGTAGGCGTTGCCCCCGGAGGCCACTGCCAATGCGAAGACGCCGGTCATTGCGTCTCTGACGCCGACCTTGCTGAAGAGGTTCTTCTTCCCCCTGATGGGCGGGAAGAGGGTGACGTTGTCCTTGTCGAAGAGCGTCACGCCCTGCTCTCCTCTGGTGATGAGGATGGCCTTGCAGTCGAGGCGGCTT
>JACQFO010000022.1 GCA_016200025.1 Nitrososphaerota archaeon | reverse complement strand
CTCCTGAAGGGCCTTCGGAGGATAGACCGACCCCCACTTGTGTATGTTCGACTTCAGCCATCCCCTGAGTTTCATCAGGTCTCCCTTCGCGACCGCACTCCGAGTTACCTCTCCGTCGCCCATCTTGTGCCAGATCATCCCGGCGATCACGTTGCCCAGGGTGTAGGTCGGGAAGTATCCCATCGAGCCCCCGCTCCAGTGGACGTCCTGGAGGACTCCCTGCGCGTCCGTCGGAGGCCTCGCCCCGAAGTAGTTCTCGAAGGTGTCGTTCCAGAGCTCGGGCAGCTCCCCTGCTTCGACGTCGCCCGCCAGCATCTTCTTCTCGATCTCGTATCTGAGCGCTATGTGGAGGTTGTAGGTCAGCTCGTCTGCGTCGACCCTGATGAAGCTGGTCCTGACCATGTTGAAGTAGTAATAGAGGGACTCTGCGTCGTAGCGGCCGAGGAACTTCAGGTTCTTCTTGAGCATCGGCAGGGCCAGCTTGGAGAACTCCCTGCTCCTTCCGACCACGTTCTCCCAGAACCTCGACTGCGATTCGTGGAAGCCGAGGGAGGCGCCTCCTTCGGCCGGCGTGTAGGCCAGGTCGTCTCCTATCCCAAGGCCGTAGAGGGCGTGCCCGCACTCGTGAATCGTCCCGAACATCGAGGCACGGAAGTCAGAGCCTTCGTAGCGGGTGGTGATGCGGACGTCGTCGGGCGCTATCCCGATCGTGAACGGATGCGTGGAGACGTCCATCCTGAACTTGTCCATCGGCATCTCGAGCATCTTGAGGACGCCTTCGTTGACCCCTTCCATCGCTTTCATCTCGTACTTCACAGACTCCAGCGGGTGCTTGGCCGGGAAGACTCCCTGCCCCCTGACCTTGGCCACGATCTTCTTGGTCCCCGGCACCAGCCGCGAGAAGACCGCGTCCGCCTCTTTGACGCGGAAGTCCTCCTCGTAGAGGTCCAGGAGCGCGTTGTAGGGGTGCCCCTTGTACCCCAGCTTCTCGGCCACCTTCCTGTTGAGACCGATTATCTTCGCGAGATGAGGCTTGAAGAGCTTGAATTCTGACTTCTTCCTCGCGGTCCTCCACACCACCGTCGCCTCCGAGATGACCCTCTGGATCTCGTCGACCAGCTCGGGCGGGACCCGGGTGTAGTAGTGGAGCCCTCTCTTGATCGACCTGACCATCCCCTTCTCGACGTCGTCCAGGTCCTTCTGCTTATCCGCCTTCTCAGCGAGGCCCTTGAGGTCGAGGTTCGCCTTCTGGACCAGCATTGCGAGCTGCCCCGACGCCAAACCCCTCGAGCGTGCGCCGCCCACGGGCATGTGCGTCTCCAGGTCCCACCCCATCACCGCGAGTGAGTGGTTGAGGGCCCAGACCTGGGTGTACCTCTTGAGGATGTCTTTGACGACCGGGTTCTTCGCCAACTCGGACGCTGGGCCCCGGCATCCAGTGCTTTTACGGTTTTGGCACTGCCAAAGGTGAAAACCTGGCTTCCACACAGCATCGGCGGGGCAGCGAGTGACAGAGACGAGAGCCAGCATCATCACAGTAAGCAGAGGCCTCCTCCGGCTGGGAAACATCAGGGTCCTCGCCCTGACCAGCATGACGACCGGGGTCTACCTGAGCCTCCTGGGGACGATCCTCCAGCCGTTCGTGGTCAGCGACCTCGGCTTCAGCGTGACCATCCTCGGCATCCTGGTCTCCATCGGGAGCCGGCCTCTCGGGCTCGCGAGCTCCATCGTCCAGCCATTCACAGGCTACCTGTCAGACGTCCTCGGCAGGAAGCTCCTGATTGCCATCGGGAGCGCGGTGGGAGTCAGTTCGATGCTCTTCTTCCTCCTCGCCGCAGCGACCCACAACCTGCTTCCGCTTTCCCTCGGGTACACCCTCCTCGGCCTGTCCCTCCTCGGCAACCCTGCCACCCAGGCGATGATAGCGGAGACCGTGGAGATGGACCCGGGCAGGCTCAACGTCGCCTTCAGCGTGGTCTTCTTCTTCACCGCCCTGCCGGGGGCCATCATTCCGTTCGCCGCCGGGTACCTCGTCCAGACCTTCGGCTTCGTCCTCCTCTTCGCCGCTGCCGGGGTCTTGGAGTCAGTGAACCTGCTGGTGATGATTCCCCAGCTCAGGGAGACGCGCGCGGGTCCTGTTCCCACTGGAGAGCAGACGCCCAGGAGGAAGTTCTCCTTCAGCCGGGCCACGCTGCCTCCGCGGGGCCTCGTCAAGCTCTTCATCCCCTTCGCCATGGACGCGTTCTTCTACGGGGTCGGAGGAGCGATCATCTACGGAGTCTGGGCGAAACAGTTCGGCTTCACCGCCGGGGACATCGGGTTGATCTTTGGCACCCTGTCCGTCTCCATAGTCCTGAGCCAGTACCCGGCCACCAAGCTCCTCCTGAAGATCGGGACCAGGAGGACCCTCGCTCTCTCAGAAGCCCTGACGGTGGTCATCATGTTCGGCTGGCTCGTGACCGACTCACTACCCGTCTACATCCTGCTTTCGATAATCTTCGGGATCTCCGTGGCCCTCTGGGTCCCGGCCATCTCGGCTCTTTTCATGAGGGCCGCGCCCGTGGAGGAGAGGGGCGGGATAAGCGGCAAGCTCGCCGCCTTCAGGGGCCTCATCGCAGTCCCCGCGCCTTTCCTCGGAGGGTTGCTGTACAGCACCTATGGCTACTACGTGCCCGTCTTCATCGGGATGGCGGGGGAGGCGGTGACCGTCGTGGCCCTCCTGAAACT
>JACQFO010000048.1 GCA_016200025.1 Nitrososphaerota archaeon | reverse complement strand
TTCGAAGTGGAACTTACACAAATATTTCGACCTGCAACGGAAGTGTGCTGACGCATGGTCACGAAAAGAGGGTCCTCGGGCAGCCCCTGCGGAGGGGGGGAGGGGGGGACGATGAGAGGGCGTTCGTGCCCTCCGAACGGGGCGTTCTGAACACTGGGATTAACCAGCCTCCCCACCATCCTAGTGCAAGAAGCAAGATGAAAACACAATATACCGCACACCGGAACCACAACAACATGCAAGCTCTCAAACTCGGGCTCGTAGCGACGGCCCTCATCCTCACGGGAACGGGGCTCCTGCCTTTGGCAGCTGCCGCCCCCTCCTTCAACAATTTGCAGATCTTCATTTCGACCAGCGGGAACCTTCCCTACTCCTACACTGTCACCGCGTACAACTTGACCGGCGCCCAGGTCGTCAGCTACCAGACACAGTTCCCCGCAGCCGCATTCGAGCTCCCTACCGGCGACTACATGTTCACCGTAAGCGCAGTCTTCGAGCAGGGTTATGGGTGCGCAGAATGCCTCTACGCGTCTGCGAGCACTGTAACCACTTCCAACGGTGCCGACGCCTCCCAGTCCATCAGGTACGTCCAACCTCAATCTGAGTACGGCTACCTGATACAGCACGTGGACTCCTCGGCATCGTACACCATCAGGACCCAGAACGTAACTCAACTCCCGACTGCACAGGTGACCATCAGGGCCTCGTATGTGAATGGGACTGCAGCCTCAGGGGCCTACGTGTCTGCATCGATAGTCGGTCAGTGGTACTACTGGTGGGGACAGGACGCCAAGACTTTGCTATACGCCCAGACTGGCAAAGACGGGGTCGCCAACCTGGTCCTTCCTCAGGCGCCGGCAGTCGTGACCGCGTGGATGTGGGTCCCGGTCGACCTGCCAAGCAGTCAGACAACGGTGACCAAGAATGTGGGCGGAGAAGTGATCAACGTGACGGTCTACTGGCAGCCGACCTACGTCGGATTGTCAGCATCGGCCCTCGTCATCCCGCCAGCCCACGAGGCAAACCTCACCCTCCGCTACCAGCAGCCAAGCTATTGGGCGATGCCCCTAGGAGCGCGAGTCGCAACCGCATCAAGCGGCGAGGCCACAGGCGCTACAGTATCGAACCAGACTGCGGGAGTCCCGAGCCTTGTCAACCAGGCCTCGGTACCCCAGAGCGCGCAGACGATCTTCTACCTGCCCTCGAAGATACCCTCGCTGGATGGCTCATCGCAACAGGCCCAGTCGCTCGAGGCGTCGAGCCCGACTACGATGCCGGCAATCCTCGCAAGCGCGGCTCTCTTCGGAGCGCTCGCAGTAGCAGCCGTGGTTCTAAGGTTGAAGCACCGTCCGCCTGCGGCTCCAGCATAGCCTCGGGCGGCCTCCCCCTTTTCGACTGAGTCGTCCCGTTCTCGACGTCTCGGCTCTTGCTGAAGCGTCTCAATCTGACGAAGGCCTTTTGGCTGCCTGTTCCAGTCTTTCCTTCAGGAGGCGGCTGACCAGGGCGCCGTCCGCCCTCCCTCGGAGTTCCCTCATGACCTCTCCCATCAACGGGGAAAAGGCGGCTTCGCCCTTACCCGAAACAACGTCATGGTTACGCGAGATGGCCGCATCTATCGATCTGATCACCTCCTTAACATCGGCCGCACGAAGACCCAACCTGTCGATGGCCCCCTCCACTGTGTTCGCACCCCTTCCGACCTCTCTGAGGACGTCGGGAGCAGCCTCCTTCGCGACGCGTCGCTCGGCAATCGCCATGATGAGTTCCTTCAGGACGGGCAGGCCCAGGGACGATTCCTCGATCCCCTCCCTGGAGAGCCGTGCCGGCAGGTCGACCAGGATGGAAGCTGCCACCGACGGTTCGACGTCGACCTCCCTCATCAGATTCATGAACTCTCCAGCGTGCTCTGAATCGTAGACCTTGAGGGCAAGGTCTTCGCTAAGTGAGTACTTTCTTTTCAGCGACTCCACCTCTTCGGTCCAGTCACCTCGGAGCGAACTTTTCACCTCCGCAAGGCGGTCCCCCTTCAACTCGATCTCCGGTATGTCTGTCTCCGGATACATTCGCTGGGCCCCAGGGCGGGGCCTCATGTACCTCGTCTCGCCCTTCTCCGTGGCGGACCTGGTCTCAGCGGGCACACCAGAGTACGCCGTCGTCAGCCTCTCGACCAGGTATGGTATGGTTCTGTCCACCTTGTCCACGGGACCCGCCACCAGGACGAGGCTCGATTCCACGTCCCCGGAAAGTTCCATCAGAAGGGCCTCCACCTCCTTCGAGATGCCCTGCTTCGCGAATTCGTCCGAATGGATTATTCCTCCCAGGCCGTTCGCCCTCGCTACCTCCGCGAGCTCCCTGCCAAGTCTGACGCCGGGGAAGGGCTCCCAGCCGAGCAATCCTCTCGGTATTTTGACCGATATGCAAGCTACCTTCCCTCCGCTCGCGACCTCCCTCCTGATCGTCTCGGACGAAGATGATGAGAAGATCTGGGTCGCCTGACTCACCTTGCAGTCCGGAGGGCCCTTCGTCGATTTTTCGAGCTTCTCGGCGACCCTGATCAGGCCCAGCTGCCTCCTGAGCTCGTACTCAACGACCTTGGGGATCAGGTTCAGCTTTTGCACGCCCTTCACCTCGACAACCTTGCCGTTGGCCACCGAGATGTTCAGGTCCTGCCTGATGGTCCCGAGCCCCCTTGCGACCCTGCCGGTCGACCTAAGGACACGGCCCAGGTGCAGGGCGACGCGACCTATGAATTCAGGGGTCCCAGTGACCGGGTCCAACGCGACCTCGACGAGCGGGACCCCAAGCCTGTCGAGCGCGAACCTTCTCTCCCCCGAATCCTCGCTGATTATCCGAGCGGCGTCTTCTTCCAGGGTCACCGTCTGGACCTTCACTACCTTGTCCGCGACAGAGAGTCCACCGCCCAGGCCGATGATCGCCGTCCGCTGGAATCCGGTGGTGTTGGACCCGTCGATCACTATCTTTCGCATGACGTGGATCTCGTCGACGACATTGGAATTGAGCATCAGGGCGACGGCGAGTGAAGCTTCGAGCGAATCGTCTCCGACAGGATGGGGCGGCTCTTCGTCGGCCTCGACCAGGCATGAAGACTCCGGGTTCCACAGGTATTGGTTGACCTTCCCTTTTGAGTACTCGAAGACTGCCGCTGGGTCAACGCGTCCAAGTTCACTTTGCGAGGGGCGGAGGCGTCTTTCGAAGAAGTATGGGAGCTGGTCGGACTTGACCGGGGGGCAGAGGCAGAAGAGTTTAGTCGCGGATGACAACTGTTGGTGAATCTCCAGCCCGACCTTGAGCTGAGCGGAGACGGGGTCGAGTTCCAAGGCTAATCCAAGGAGCGCGAGGTAATTTCGCCTTCTAGGTTCTCTGTCATCCATCCGCTCGCCTCGGCGGGGGATTTTGCGTTGCCCAACGCCCACATTGCTTTCACGAGTGCGGTCTCCGCGAGCATATCCTCCAGAGGGACGACGCCAGCCCTTGTCAGATCCCTCCCCGTGTCGTACACGTTGAGGTTCACGCGGCCGTTGACGCACTGGGAAGCCATCCCGACGAAGACGCCCTTCCTCACGAGACCTCTGACCGCCGAGACGACCTCGGAGTTCACGTGCCCAAGGCCAGTCCCTTCTAGGATCAGTCCCCTGGTCTTGGATGCGGCCACAGACGTGACCATGGAAGGGGGCATCGAGGGATAAAACTTCAGGAGGACCACGGCTTCCTCGAACCTCGTTCGGGGGACGAAACGGCCCTTTTGTCCCCTTGGGGGAAGGCCTTGCAAGACCTGCTCGAGCCCTGACCTGGTCCACACCGCTGCGAGGGGGACGCCGATGGAGGCGAAGGCGTCGCGACGGCTGGTGTGGTTCTTCCTGACCCTGGTCGCGCGGTGAATGGCGACCCTCTCGTCGCTGTCATCCAGGTGCATTGCGACATAGACCCCGGTGAACTCGGAGGTAGCGGCCACGGAGACAGCGGCTACAAGGTTCAGAGCAGAATCGGAAGAGGGCCTGTCTGACGACCTCTGCGCACCGACCAGGAGAACGGGAATCGGCACCCCGGAAAGCGCGAACCCGAGGGCGGCGGCGGTGTAGCCAAGGGTGTCCGTGCCGTGGGTGATCACGACCCCCGCGAATCCCTCCGCGACTGCCTTCTTCACCCTGAGCGCCAGCTTTGACCAGTGAGAAGGCCTGATGTTTTCGCTGAACACGTTGAACAGTATCTCCGGAGTTATGCTCGCGATTTCCGAGATCTCGGGGATCAGGGAGTGCAAGTCCCCGGCTGAGACTGCAGGGTGAACAGCACCTGTCCTGTAGTCTACCCTGCTCGCTATGGTCCCCCCTGTGCCCAGGACGAGGACCCTTGGCAGGCCCTTTCTGGACTTGGGCGGAGGGGGGGCCGAGAATCCTGGTTTCTCTCCCTTGGAGACGACTCTGGCCCCCCTGAGCCTCTCCAGGTCGAGGCCTACGTTGTAGCCCGAGGGTAGCTTGAGGACAATGTGGCTGGGTCTGGAACTCGCGTACCGGGGTACCAGTGTCCCCCTGACCGTACCCCAATCAGTCCTGACCTCCAAGACGTCCCCGATCTGCGCCCTGGACCTCTGCAAAAATTCTTCGGCCGCACCAGAGTATCCGGGCAGAGTTGCCATGCAGAAAGAGCGGAGGTCCAAAGGTCTTAAAGGATTGCTCGCCCCCGTTCACCGAAAGGGTTATTGAC
>JACQFO010000040.1 GCA_016200025.1 Nitrososphaerota archaeon | reverse complement strand
GTATGCGCATCTTACGGCTTCAAGTGCACTTGGAAACTCCACGAGAAATGCGTCCCCCATTGACTTGACTTCTCTTCCGCTGTGTCTGCGGAAGATTGGCCTCAACAACTTCCTTTGCTCTTCGGCCAGGGCTATCGAAAGCGATTCGTTTCTTTGACCCAGTGCAGTGTAACCCACCATATCCGTGAACATTATCGCCACGAGCTTCCTCACTCCTTCAGACAACTTGACCTTCTACCCGTATGTTCCATGAGGAGATAAACTCACTATGGGGATCATGATAGGCCTCCCTCGCCAGGCAAGCACTCAAGTCTTCAGTACCGACTTGTTATGCCGATTCCAGCAACCGTGCTTCTCGAAAGTGTCGGCTAACCTGAGCCCTTTATTGGGGCAGGTCCCGGCCGGGGCACGCCTCTCACGTCAGATAGACTAAGAACCACAAGTTTGGCAGGGATTTGCAATGGTATCGATTCCTGGCAAGTAGGCTCTTTTCTCCAGCCGACATCGGCATAGCCGAGTTCGGCCTGGGACAACAGGAAGAAGCCTTCAAGCACCTTGAAGAGGCCTACGAGGAGAGGTCTCCCTGGTTACTCTACTTCAAGGCTTTCCCGGCTTTCGAACGCCTCAGGGCAGACCAGCGGTTCGCCCGAATCCTTGCGAAGATGGGCCTCGGCGGCCAATAACGATACCTCGCAATCATCGAGTCACGCGAGACAGGAATCTTGATCCGCAGGTGTCAGGCCAGGCCGGTCAGGGAGAGCATATCTGCGACAAGCTCGTCGGGCTTTGTTATCATCGGCCAGTGACCGGATTCGATGACCTTGGCGGGACCATCGAGCTTCTCTTTGAGAATCTCGCCAACGTTGTCGCCACCACCGGTGCAAAATATGTACGCCTTCTTCACCGAATCCAAGCTCTCGGAGAGCGTGATGGTGTCGCCGGCGTACTTCGTAGGCCATGGCGTGGCCTTGGACAGCAACCACTCGCGGTCGGCACCCTGGACGTCCTTTCCTATGCTGCCAAGAACCTCCTCAGTGAGAGGGATCGTCAAACCGGCGCCGATCGCGTCGGTGAAACTCCCCTGCGGCGTTCTGTCCTTTCTGGGCCGAAAAGCGTCCAAGTAGAGCAGAACCCTCACCTTTTTCGGCACGCGGTCCGCCACAGCTGCCACGACCTTCCCGGCGAAGCTGTGTCCTACCAAGATGAAATCGTCGAGGTCGTTGTAGTTGATTATGTTCAGAACGTCTTGAACCGCGGTTTCAATGCCTACCTCCTTGGAAACAAGGTGGACTCTTTCTCCCATCCCAGTGAGGGTGATGGGATGGACTTCATGTCCATCCTTTTCGAGAAGGGGGACGACCTTCTTCCAGGCCCACCCTCCTAACCAAGCTCCAGGCACGAGCACGAATGTTGTCACGCCGATTTCACCGGGACCGACTTCGGTATGCCTAAGTAGTCTTTTTACGGATTTCCTGCCTAAACTGTGTGTAACTTCCACCTAGGGAGAACCTTCGACATCTGGAGAACATCATAATACGCGACGAACTGTTTTAAGCGCACCGTGGCGGCCTCGTCTCAAAGGTCGGCATGGCGGTCACCCAGCTGAACAACTACCTGACCCAATCAAGGGCAAGGGTCAAGGGCAACAAGGCCACCACTGCCTCCGAATTCCTCCCGCTTCTCGCCCGCTCAAAGGCCGCCCTCCGAAGCTCCGGCTCCAGGTCGCTGAAGGCCAACCTGAACGGGATCATCGTGGAGCTGATTACCAACAGCGAGCACCAGGCAGACTTCTGGTCGAACAACTGGTGGAAGGCCGATGACTCGGTCCTCCCCCATGCCCAGATTTACTCAGCCACCGGTGTCGAGGGGGTCGAGCCCTCCGCCTACTATTGCCCCGAGCTTCACTCTGCAATCTTCGCGAACACCGAATACTACGGCCAGTGCAAGTCCTGGGCCCTCGGCATGGCCGCTGCCATCCTCGAGAAGAATTTCAACACCCTTTCTATCCACGGTGCGACCGCCCTCTACAAGGGCAAGGGCGTAGTGATAATCGCCCCGACGGGGACAGGCAAGACGACGCACTCCTTCAAGATCTTCATGAACGACCAGGGCAAGATCTGCGGCGACGACTGGGCGTACATATCCTTCCCCGACCCACTGCCTGAGAAGCCGGATTCGCCGCTAATCGCCAGGCAGCCCGAGCGCGCCCTCTACATGCGTTCGGAGTCCCAGAAGGAGCAGGGCTGGCTGAGAAGCGTCTTCGACAGGTCGATGAATGAGAACGTCACTGTCAGGAAGCTGGACTGCGAATACCCACTCGGCGAGGACCTCTGCTCGGCTACGAAGGGCAGGTGCGTCTTCAACGACGGGATGGGGTGGTGCTACTACGCCTTCGGCAACTCAAGGGTCCTAGTGAAGAGAGACGAGATCCTCGGCCCGGAGAAAGTCGTGGACGAGGTCCCGGTCAACCTTGTCGTGCTCCTCCGCCGCGACGACCACAGCCCCCCTGAGGTGAGGCTCACCCCTGCAGAGGCAATAGACGTACTCCGGAAGGGGGAGTACATGGTGCTACCAGGGGCAGGGCCGAGGGAGAAGTGGGGTACGATTTCCAACGAGCCATGGTACAACCCCTACCTCCTCGAGCTGGACAACCAGAGGCAGGCCAAGTTCTTCACCGCCATGTTCGAGACCTGGAAGATCCCGTGCGTGATACTCAACACCGGCGTCGAGGGCATCGCGCCTTCCAACCAGAGGATCGTCGCGGCCCTCGAGTCGGCTTGAGGTGCCCGACCCTGAAGCCCGGAACTAGTCTTCGCGGCGATACAACATGATCGGCATACTCGAAGCCCTCGTCCTGGCCGTGGCCGCTGGGCTCGTCGGTTCAATCCTGGGCCTCGGGGGCGCCATGATCCTCACACCTATCCTGGTCTACTTCGGCGTTCCCATCAAGTACACCATAGGCGCGAGCATGGTGGCCATCATCGCCACGTCGAGCGGTTCCGCCTCTTCCTACGTGAGGGACGGCCTCTCCAACATAAGGGCGGCCTTCTTCCTAGAGCTCTTCACCTCGGTCGGCGCCATCGCGGGTGCGCTGATTACCAGCTTCCTCGTCCCCGCGCCGTACCTCTACTTCTTCTTCGCTGCCTTCCTGGCGACCTCCTTCTACGGCCTCGCGGGCAGGGTAAGGAATGGCCCGACGACCTCGTCTACCCAGGACGCTCTCGCGCGCACCTTGAAACTCGAAGGCTCGTATGTCGACCACCCCTCTGGGAATGAGGTCCGCTACCAGCTCACGAGGCCCCTGCTCGCCGGACCCGGGATGTTCGTCGCCGGCCTTGCGGCTGGAATGCTGGGCATTGGGGGAGGCGCCTTCAAGACGACCGTTCAGGAGCTTGTCATGGGGATGCCTTCCAAGGTCGCGACCGCCACGAGCAACTTCATCATCGGCATGACCGCCCTCGCCGGCGCCTCAGTCTACTTCAGTTCAGGCCTCGTCTACCTCAACCTTGCCGCTCCCCTTGCAATCGGCACCACAGTGGGCTCGCTCATTGGAGCGAGGTTTCTTCCCCGTCTCAAAGACCGGACCGTCCGAGTCTTCTTCCTGGTAGTCCTTGCCGTCCTAATCGCCGAGATGGTCTACAAGGGGTTGACTCAGGTCTGAACCAAAGCGTCCCCCGCCTCGAGGCGGGGATCGGATGGATCCTTCGCGTGGGTGTCGCCCTCAGCTTGGTCTTGGAGTCCGCCGGGCTGCTCATGAATTATCTCCAAACCGGAGAGACCTCCCTGGCACTTTCCCCCGGCTGGCTCGCGGGCCAGGGAAACTTCTTCGATTTCGCGCGCCGGACTTTCGCCGGCGTATCTTCCGGTGCTGACCCGTTCAGCCTAATCGCCTTGGGCATCACCGTCCTGATGCTGACCCCCTACGCGCGCATAGTCGCAGCCGTGGTGTACTACTCCCTAGAGAGAGACTGGAAGTACGCCCTAATCACCTTCACCGTGTTCGCTATCATCACCCTAGGTCTCCTCTTCCTCTGATCGCTGAAGCGCATCATCGGCCGAGGGCCCCGAGGTCTTCCAGGCTCAGCGCGAGTACGACGCACAGAGCATCCCGAAGTAGGTGGGGACCTCGTACGAGACGAGCTCTCCCTTCATCGGCCTCACCGACAGCGCGCCGGCCAGCATGGCCATCTGCCACAGGCTGTCGGGCTTCGCTCCCTCAACGAGGCTCTCTTCTATCTCCAAAATGGAGTCCAGCCGGTCCTCCTTGATCGCTTCTGCGACCCTCTTGTCATATTCAGAGGCCCTCCTGTCAAAGCCGTAGGGTCCCTTCTTGCTGTGGGCGTGCGCCTGGTCGGAGCTCGCGACGAAGGCAACCCTCGCCCTGCTCCTCTCCGCAACGGCCGCGACCGCTGCCCCGAATTCAAAATTCTGTCGGAGAGGGATGCCCCGCGACGGCGTCACAATCAGAACCTTGGGCTTAGGCCTCCGTCCCCTCATGAAGAACCACAGAGGAATCAGCGTCCCCCAGTCCATAGCCAGGTCCGAGAGCGGACCCTCGAGCCCCCCGTAGTTCGCACCCACGACTGGGAGCCCTCGCTTCTCCGCCTCCTCGATGACCCTCCGGCCGAAGGCAACATCGCACCTTGCTCTCAGAGCCACCCTGTGCCTGCCCTCCCTCACCTCCCCGGACGAGTTCTGAGAGACCACGACCCCGATGTGCTTCTGCAGCCTGAGGTTGTGGGGACTTGCCACGACGATGGTCCCTGGTCCCGACCTCTTCATCTTCTCCGCGAGAACCCTCATCCCCTTCCGCGTGGCGGAGAAGAGCTTCGCTTTGTCGCCAGCCAGTGCCGGGATGACCTCGCCGCCGTGGGGCACTATGCAGGCGCAGACCAGGGGCACGAACCCTTCGCAAGGACCCCGATATTCAAGGGTTCTTTTCCAGGTAATGCAAGATGCCCATGACCGAGCTCCTAACGGAGACCCTAGCATAGACCTCGAGCTCCTGGACCCCTGCTTCTTCCCTGACCTCCGCCTCCATCGCCTCTGACGCCTCGTCCAGGGAAAGCCCCTTCGCTTTCATAGACCTGACTCGACCTACCCAGGCCGCTACCTTTTCCACAGTCTTGTCGAAGACCCAGTCGACGTCCCCCCTCACGCCGAAGTGGGGGGTAAGGAGCTTCGAAGGGCGTCGAAGTCGCAGGGCGCCGGCCGATGCGATCAGTCGCCCTGGGTCGAGGCTCGGAGGAGGCGTCGTGGGTATGAGCGTCCTGAGCCCCGGGTAAACGATCCCGACCGCGTCCGCGGTAATGAGTAACCCCTCTGCTTCGAGCAGAACCGAAACCTGGTGCGGCGCATGACCAGGTGAATGAATCAGCGTCGCTCCCAGTCCCCCACCAAGCTCGAGCCGCGCCTCCTCCCCCACCGCCGTGACCCTCTCCGCAGGGATGGGCTCGGGAGTCCCGTACAACTCCATCGTCGCCGCCCCGAAGACCCTGCTCGCGCTTTCGATCAACCTCGCCGGGTCCACCAGGTGCGGGACCCCCCTTTCATGGGCGACCACCTCCGCGTTGGGCATCTCCCTCAGAAGCCGGCCCGCAGCGCCCGCATGGTCCAGGTGGACGTGCGTGGGTATCAGGTACCTGACCTCCGACGCCGCAACCCCCGCCTCCTCGAGACCTCTGAGGACGTTCTCGTAGGACGAAGCGTACCCGCAGTCGACCAGGGCGACACTGGGGCCCTTCACCAGATATGCGGCTACGGTCTCGGGGACGCCCAGGGCGTGGGTGTCG
>JACQFO010000042.1 GCA_016200025.1 Nitrososphaerota archaeon | reverse complement strand
CCGCGAGTTCCGTGAAAAGATAGCCGGCTTCTAATGAGCTGCTGAACAAAACTTGCACCACGTTCCCCGCTCTAACCAGCCCTATCGAGGTAGTGCCGACGTCGAATTGGTTGGATCGAACGTCGTCGGACAACACAAACAGGGGAGCCTTCAGCTGATACGCGTGCTGTCATTGGTTGGAATCATGTTCGGGGAAACTATCACTTTGTTGTAGCCTCACCACTCGGTGCGCAGCCAACCCGGCACGGATGAATACCCAATGTAGTCGACGGTTGCGTGCAGAAGGGTAAAAAGGGGAGGCGGCCTCGCGGCGGACGATGAAAGCAGTCAGGTTTCATGCCCACGGGGGACCCGGGGTGCTGAAGTACGAGGAAGCTCCTGACCCGAAGCCTGACAGCGACGAGGCAGTCGTGAGGGTCAGGGCCTGCGCGCTCAACCGCCTGGACATCTGGGCGAGGAACGGCCTGCCCAACGTTGAGATCGCTCTGCCGCACATATCCGGGAGCGACATTGCCGGCGAAATTGATTGGGTCCCAGAGGAGGAGAAGGAGTTCCGCAGGGGGGACCAGGTGATCGTGAACCCGGGCCTGGGCTGCGGGAGGTGCGAGAAGTGCCTCCTAGGAAGGGACAATCAGTGCAGGTACTACACCATAATCGGATACGGCACCGACGGCGGATACGCTGAGCTTGTCAAGGTGCCGAGGAGGAACCTCGTCAGGAAGCCCGAGGGGATGGGGTTCGAAGACGCGGCCGCGTTCCCGCTCGTGTTCCTCACCGCGTACCACATGCTGGTGACGAAGGCCAGCCTCGAGGCGGGCGAGACTGTCCTGGTGCTCGGCGCCGGGTCCGGGGTGGGCTCAGCTGCGATCCAGGTGGCGAAGATGAACGGGGCCGAGGTGATAGCCACTGCCGGAGGGCCGGAGAAGCTGGAGAAGGCGAAGGGCCTTGGGGCGGACCACGTGATAGACCACCGCAGGCAGGACGTGCTGGCAGAGGTGAGGAGGATCACTGGGAAGAGGGGTGTCGACGTGGTAGTCGAACACGTCGGGAAGGCCACCTGGGACGGGAGCGTGAAGGCGCTCGCGAAGGGAGGCAGGCTCGTGCTCTGCGGGGCCACGACCGGGGCCGAGGTGGTGACCGACCTCAGGTATGTCTACAACAGGGAGCTGACGATCTACGGGAGCTACATGGCGAGCAAGGGGGAGCTGCTCAAGGTCGTTGAGCTTGTCAGTGCAGGGAGGCTCAGGCCCGTCGTGGACTCTGTCTTCCCGCTGGAGAAGGCGGCGGGGGCCCAGTCGAAGATGGAGGGCGGCGGACACTTTGGGAAGATAGTGCTGAAGGTCTAGGAGACGATCTCGTAGGAGTGCGTTATCTTGGCTGTGGGGCTCAGCGATGCGCCCACGCTGCAGAATTTGTCCGTGCTGTCCTTTATCGCCTCTTCGACGTATTTCTTTTCGAGGCCCTCGCCCGCCAGCACGTACCTGATGTGAATCGACGTCCAGGGCTTTGGGAGGCCGTGCTCGGGGCGGCCGCCGGAGAGCATCATCTTCAGGGACTTCAGACGCTGCTTCCTCTTCTTCAGGATGGCCACGATGTCCATGCCAGTACACGCGCCTAGCGCCGTGAGGAGGGCCCTCATCGGGCCTATGCCCCTCATCGTATCGTCAGTGGAGTCGTAGACCACCGTGTGCCCAGAGGTGTCGGAGCCCAGGAAGACGTTCTCCCCGGCCCATGAGACTTCCGCGAGCCAGTCTTGTTTACTCAACTTCTACCACCAAGGGTTTCGACCTCTCAGCGACGGAGCCCTTCTCTATGAAGCTTCTGCGCCCCCACTTCGCAAAGGCGCTGCCTACGAGCCCGTGCCTGCCTTTGCCGAGGCTGGAGGCCGGGACCCTGAAGGTCTTCTCCACGTCGAGCATCCTCGACTTTGCGTCCTCGACGTTGTGGGGTATCTGAGGGGGGCCTCCGTCCTCGGGAACGATCATGGCCCAGATCCTGTAGGGGTCGCGGCTCCAGTAGAAGCTCGCCTTCCTGACCTCCTTCTTGATTTCTGCGACCTTCCTGGTGAGCGCGGTCCGCTGGACCCCCAGAGAGAGCCTCATCGTGAGGCGAAGGATTTTGTCGAAGTCCTCCCAGGCGACGGTCCACACGTCTGGGTGGAAGGCCTCCCTGAGGCCCCCTACCACGCGGAAAGACACGCTCGCTGAAACTGTCTCGCTGGGCGAGTAGGCCTTCTTGTCGGTGGCTACGACGACTTTGTCAATCTTCGTGGGTCCCCAGGAGTATTCGCTTCTCCTGTCCTTGAGGGGCAATGCGTTTCAGCCGCGCCCTGCTGATGATTAAAAGGTTGATTGGGAGAACCCCTTCATCTTCCTCTCGGAGGCCCGGGAGTAGACGCTGGGGACGGGGCGGGGGGAGATCGTGATGTGGAAGGAGCAGACTTCGTCTCCTTTGGTCTGGCACTGGACCTCGACCACGTCGAATGTCTTCTCGAAGATTCCGGTCATGAAACCGCGGAGGTGGGCCCTGAAGAAGACGCTCCCCTGGCGCAGCCTTCTCTTGTAGTTGGCTTCGCACTCGAAGAGGCCTTTTGCGTGGACCACGAGCGGGAAGTCCGAGGACTTGCTTCGCTCTATCGAAACCTCTGCATAGCCCAGGGCGGTGTATGCGCTGAGGAGCTCGTCGAGCTGGGCGACCGCGAAGTCGTGGCCAAAGTCCTCGACTATCTCCTTCGCAGACTGCCTCCCCATGGCCTCGGCCATCTGGTCGATGATCGTCGCTGCGCCCGTGCCGAAGACGCTCCACAGGCGAAGGAGCATCTCGCTGAGCGCTTCTGCCCTCATGATCAATGCCTTCCTCCCCGCCCACTGCACAGGGAAGTGCTGCTTGTCGACCATGAACCCGTCCTCCGATGCCAGCACGTCGACCGACTCTACGATGTCGATGGACTGCAGGCTCTTCTTGAACTCGGAGAGGCCTCCCCTTGCGTCGGTTACGTCGGCGAAGAAGCTCCAGGTGGCGACTTTGGAGGCGCTTGGTGCGTTCATGAACCCGGTCAGCATGTTGACCTCGAGGTCCGAGACTGCCTGACTGCACTTCGCCAATGCACCCTTTATGTTCTTGACTTTGATGACTACTTCTGCCAACTTCCTGCCCGGCGCGTACTCCCAGATTTCCACGTCCTTTGGATATCGCATGGTTCCTTGCCCCTGACCTTGGTGTAAAGTCTAAATAAAGGTTGCTCCAGGGGGGGTGGGCATGCCCAAACAGAGGGACGAGAGTGACCTACCGTCGGTGCTAATACTTACTTGGAATCAGCACAGCTTAAATTGCAACTGCGCATGTATCATCGCGGGCAGGGCAAGGAGCTACTCATGACACTGGTCCAGTCGGAGGCAAGCAGCGTGAACGCAAGGACCGTGCAGCTCGTCAAGCTTCTGAGTGAAGTGGGCCCGGACGTCCCTGAGATATCGAGGCGGTTGGGGCAGTTCAAGGAGTCGGTAAGGTACAGGTACAAAGAAAAGATCGTGGCCAAGGGAATCGCGGTCCAGGCTGCGGTTGACCACGAGAGGCTGGGCCTAAGGAGGATCGTGATGGTCGTCGAGTTCAACGAGGCCTACAAGAACTACGCCCAGGCCATCTTCGCGGCCATGAACGAGGTCAGCTATGTGGTGGGCTTTGCAAAGGCCCTGGTGGGAGGGCAGTACATCGTAGGCGCGAGCGTGCCGGCTGGGCTCGTCGAGGAGGTGAAGGGGTTCTTCCTCTCTCTGAGGGACAGAGGAATGTTCTCCAGTGTAGAGGTCTTCGAGTTCGACTGGTTCAGGAGCGTCCCCATGAGGGCCGAGTTCTACGACTTTGACACGGGCAGGTGGGATTTCGAGTGGCAGGGCCCCGCGTCCCAGGACTTCCAGGGCGCAGGATACGCCCCTTCGGCGCCGGCCAAGTTCGACTACGTTGACCTGCTGATAATCAAGGAGCTGCAGATGGATGCCAACAAGTCGCTGAAGGAGATCTCAGACAAGCTGGGGATCAACTACAAGAAGCTGGCGTGGCATCACGCGACGCACGTCTCTGCAAGGAAGCTACTGCGCGGCTACTCGGTGAACTGGATGGGGACCAGGTACGACTACGCCATAGAGAAGGCTCTGCACAGGAAGCACAGGTACTTCGCGCTTGCGATGATCGTGAGCAACGTGACCGAGTACGAGACGATGGCCCTCAGGCAGCGGGTCGACCGGCTCCCGTTCCTGTGGAGCGAGGCGGTGGGAAGGAACTACTACGCGGAGTTCGCGTTCCCCGTTGACTACGTGGTGGAGGGGCTGCAGTACGTCGGCGACGCGGCCGCGACCGTGAGGGAGAGGATGAGCCTTTTCACAATAGACCAGACCGACGCAGGCAGCTTCACTATCCCCTATGCGCTATACGACGCGCCGCGCAAGCGCTGGGCCTTCGAGAGGAACGAGCTGGCGAAGAGGTTCGACGAGCTGATAGTTCAAATAAAAATAGGGGCACACTAGGCTGAGCCTAGTGCGACCCGAAACCGCCGATCATTTCGAGCGGTGCGATTTTTAGGCCCAGGGTCGCGAAAACAAGACTCGCGCCGCTGAGGGCCAGCATTCCGTATCGGATTTGTTCGTCTAGGGTCATTGTGGCGCCAGCCTCAGTTAACGCGATTTTTAAGACTGTGCCTTCGCATGGCTGAAGGCCGACATGCCTACGCGAATTCTAAATAGCGAGATTCTACCCCCAAAGGCCCGCCAACCCCAGAGTCCGAGCCGCCTAAGCCGCCAACTCCTAAATACGAACCGAGGACCCAATCCGCGAGCGACCCTGCCCGAGAACAGCCGGGAGATGCACCCGCACATCCCCGCCCGCCAGATTATGGACAGGATTGTGCTCGGGGGGAGCGACGGGGCGATAGAATGTGTCGCCATGACTGCGGCCCTCAATGGGGCCGGGGTCGGCTTCGGGACAATATTGATCGCCGGTTTCGCCTTCGCCATGGCAGGGGGAATCTCCATGTTCTTCAGCACCTACCTCTCCAGGAGGTCCGAGCTCGACTCGCTGAAGATCGACATAGCCAGGGAGAAGTTGGAGATAGAAACAGAGCCAGAGGAGGAGAAGGCTGAGCTGCAGGGGCTCCTGTTGGCCGAGGGCTACAACGAGGGAGAGGTGGACGTGATCCTGGGAAGGCTCGTCAAGAACAAGGAGTTGTGGCTGAGGGAACAGCTAAGGCACGAGCTGAGGGTCCACACCGAGGACCTGGAGTCTGACCCTCTTGTTAGGCCGCTCTCTGCCGGGGCGGCTTTCTTTCTGATGGCGCTGATTGCCCTGGCCCCCTACGGGCTCGTCGAAGCGCAGGTTGTCGGGCTGTCACTTTCAGTGGGTCTTGCCCTCACTGCCCTCTTCGCGCTAAGTTCGAGGGTCTTCGTGCCGAAGCATTTCAACCTAGTCGCAGGCCTCGAGTCGGCTCTGGTGGGAGCGGTCGCGGCCGGCGCGCTGTACGCCATGGGGCTCGTGATCTCAACTCTCTGACCCATATGGCCACCGAAAGCATCCCCGAAAGGCCGCCGGTAGAAGCCCCAGTCTCCGGTCAATCGAGCGACGATGAAGCGCGAAAGGGCTCGGTCGCATCGGAGCTCCTGGGCCGCTGGCGGGTGATTCTCGTCGCCGCGGTGCTGGTCGTCGAGCTGGGCATCTTCTTCGGCGCGGCTGTGGCGCCGGTAGACGAGACCACGAGGCAGGCTCTCTCAGATGAGGCGAAGAACCTGCCGGGCCCAGGCACCGTAAGCGACCCAATGCGGTTCTTCACGATAATCTTCTCCAACAACATGAGGATCGCCCTCTTTTCGATGCCGCCCGCCATGGGCGCTGTCCCCTTCGCAGCGTCCATCTACACCACCGGCCAGCTCATCCAGGTCGCGGCGGCCTCCAGCGGGGTCTCGGGCCTCAATTATGCCGCCTTCCTCTTCCTGTTCCCTTTCGCGATACTGGAGCTGGGGGCCTATGCGCTCGCCTTGAGCTCGGGGCTCATGGTGCTCTACAGCTGGAGGATGAAACGCCTAAGGCTTGAGCTCAAGGTCTTCGCGTTGGAGTTCCTCCTTGTCGTGGCGCTCCTCGCCGTCGCAGCCGCAATGGAAGTCGCCACCATAGCCTCCCCTCCCATAGGCCTCGCGCTTTGGATACCCACCGGCCTGGTCGGCGTGGCCATCGGCTTGTCTGCGAGGAGGGCGGCACGCCGCCCGACTGCCTGACGCGTTCCCGAATTCGATGGATTGGTTCGACCGGCAGACGGCCTTGAGGCCTCATCCCCGGCAGAGAACCTATATCTCCCTGCAGGGAGGCCGAAAAAGGTCTTGGTCGACGCGAAGACGATTGCGAGCACTGCCGTCTTCACGGCCTTCGTGGCGGCAGCCACATCGGTCTTCTCCGTCTACATCCCTGCGACCACAGGATACTTCAATGTCGGGGAGGTCATGGTGTATACATGCGCCCTGCTGATGGGACGCTACGTCGGCGCCTTCGCAGGGGGGGTGGGTTCGATGCTCGCGGACATTTCGCTTGGGTATCCTTACTTCGCGCCGGGAACCTTGGTGATCAAGGGAGTAGAAGGATTCATAGTGGGATTCCTCGGCCAGAAAACGCTTCAGAAGGTGACGAGGGCTCAGTGGAGGGCGCTGACAGTTGCCTCAGGTGTCCTCTTCGCCTTAGCTCTGGGGTATATCGGAACGGCGTACCTCTCGGGAGAATTCTCCCCGACCCTCGGGGGGGCGTGGTACATACCAGCGCTTACGCTGGATTTCCAGGTGCCGCCGCTCTTCTGGGTCGGACTGAGCATCCTCTCCTTCGCGCTGATACTCTATTCCGGACTGAGGGCGGAAGCCAACGTCGGGTTGGCAGTCCTCGCCGTACTCGCGGGCGGAGCGGCGATGGTTGCTGGTTACTACGCCTACGAATCGTTCGTGATCGGTTTGATAGCGCCCTCTGAGGTGGTCGCGTCCGTGGCACCAGCCGCAGAGGTCCCCTTCAATGTGGCTCAGGCCCTGATAGGATTGACCGTGGCCGTGCCCCTGGTCCGGAGCGTCAGAAGGGTGGCCTGGAGGCAACAGGGCCTAGGGTCGGTCCCGAGCGAAGATAGGATGACATGAGAGCGGGCCGCCTGCAGCCCGGCAAACTTCCGATTGACCTACTGGAATCCACAGTTCTGAGGATGACAGGAAGGCCTTCGAAACTTGTCGCCACTCCTCCCAAGGCGGGACTGGACTTTGCTGCCATCAAGACCGGGAAACAATTCCTTGTGATATCTGCGGACCCGATCACCGGGGTCGCGGAAGGCATCGGTGAGTACGCGGTTAAGGTAAGCGCCAACGACGTGGCAACCAGCGGGAATAGGCCCCAGTTCGCCGAGACGGTCATCATGCTGCCCGAGAGGTCCGCCCAGAACTCGGTGCGAGAGGTCGCAGGTCAGATCGATTCGGCGGCCAGGAAGCTGGGGATCGCGATTGTGGGCGGGCACACGGAGGTGACCCCCGGGCTGCGGAGGCCCATCGTCGTCGTGACGGCATTTAGCTTCGTCAGTCGCTACGTCTCCTCGGGCGACGCAAGGTCTGGCGACGCGATCATGATGACCAAGACTGCCGGAATCGAAGGGACGGCAGTGCTCTCCGGTTTGGACGGGAGAACGAAGGGGAGGCGGCTGGCCTCGGAGTTCATGTCGAAGATGAGCGTAGTTGATGAGGCGGTCGGGGCATTTAGGACCGGGCACGTCCGCGCGATGCACGATTGCACCGAAGGAGGCGTCCTCGGAGGGGTCTTCGAGATGGCTGTGGCCTCCAGACTAGGGTTCGAACTCCACGAGAAAAGGGTCCCTGTGGCCCGGGAGACTAGGCGACTTTGCGCCCGGCTTTCGCTCGACCCCCTCCGCCTAGTCGGGTCGGGGGCCCTCCTGCTCGCTGTGAAGTCTGGGAAGGAGTCCCAGGTGGAAAGAGCGCTGAAGCCTCTCTGCTCGGCCAAGGTCATAGGGAGGTTCTCCCGGAAGCCTAGGGTCTACGTCCGTGCGGACGGAAGAAAAGAAGAAGTCTTCTAGGCCCCGGAGGACGAACTTTGGCGGGCCCTTCGCTCCGCTGGCAGAACCGTATGACTTCCCGCCCTTCAGGCACCCTGCTCATCCTCGGGGGTCCGGAGAGGCCCACGAGAACTTCTTCTGCAGCGACTTGCTGTAGACCTTGGCCCAGTCCAGGCCGACTTCTTCGCACCAGGACTTGTAGACCCGGGGGTCGATGTAGTTCTTCATCGAAGTGTTGAGGTTGTAGTTCTTCGTTCTCACGTAGAAGTCGAGTTCCCTTTCGAGCTTCCTCACCCGCCTGTCGTCTGAGCCCGACCTCGCCTTCGCTTCCTCGAGCGTCAGCCGCTTCTTCTCTAGCGACTGCTCCCATGTCTTGGGCGGGGTCCTCTGGTGGTTGCAGAAGATCGCGGCCTTGAGGTTGGCCTCCTTAGCATGGAAGACTTTGCCCAAGTCTTCTTCATCGCGGACGTCCTTCGAGTGCAGCGCCTCATCCGCCGTTGCAGTGGCGTGGTAGGTCCTGAAGACCTTCGCGGAGAGGCCGTGGACTATCGAAGAGAGGAATTGGTTTACCATCTGAGAATTGACGTCGTGGAACAGGTCCGAGCTTGGCGGCTTGCCGGCCATGAACGTCCGCAGGTTTCTCAGGACCGAGGAGGGTGGAGCGTCTTCCTTGTGCCAGGGCACGCTGTCCTTTCCAATGAACTTGAACTCGACGGAATTGCCGTCGATCTTGAGATGCTCGACTCTCAGGGTCGTCGCGCCGACCGTGTCCGCCTCGTCTTCGTCCTTCTCGTCTCCGACGCGCATGCCCAGCCTGTCGATGAGGTAGCAGACCGTGGCCACCTGCTTCGACCTCTCGTCCTTGGAATCCAGGTCCCTGGAGATCCTCGCGCGGATCTTCTCTAGACTGGCGCCGACGACGAGAGCCTTGTCGTACTTCGCTTTGTTTCTCGATTGCTGAATAGGGGAGCCCTCGTGCAGCCAGACGTACTTCTCCTTCTCGGTGAGCTTGTCGACCCATTTGGCCATCCACATCGAGTTGTGGTCGTGGACGACTTCCTTCCAGGATCCAGGAGGAACGGGAGATGATTCGCCTAGGTTCAGGACCACATCTGAATGGGAGACTCTGGGTTTCCATCTCCCCCTAAGGGGGTGGGAGTTATGGACGACGAATCCATTCGCTACAAAATTCTGTTCTTTGGTATCCGCCATCGAGACATCATGCGTCAAGACGGAGCCGCTTTGTTTGACTTCGAGCACCCGTTCCAGGCAGAAGAACTCGGAGTCCAATATGTGCAATCTTGACCAATCCCACCTCTCACGAAGTCCTGCTGCTCTCCGCTCCGAAGAATAGAATCTCGTTCGGCTCCCGTCGAGCGATTCGCCGGGATCCAGCAGACGGAGCACAGAAGAGTACTCATTGAGCAGGAATCTGAAATGTCTTCCCTTGGCGAAACCATGATTGTCTCGATGCGAAAAGTTCGACGGTTCCAATCCAGCACTTCGGCATAACTCCCTCAAGTCTTCTATCAATCGTCGGTTAGTCGATTCGAACTCAAACGAACCATACTGAACTTTCCGAATCACTGTAGTTCGAAAGTGGCCGTCTGCATCGAGGTATCCCCTTATGAAAGCACACTTCAGGTCATCTGCAAGCTGGAATGTCCATGATGGTACCCTCTTTTTTAGAGCTTTCCCGGTGACGCCCAGTGACTCCAAAACCCCCGCGAATTCCGCAGAATAGACTCGAATTACCTGGGAGTTTCCACCTCTGTGGTCGACCACAGATGGAGAAATGCCGAATACTTCTCGACAAAGGTTGCTGTAGTACTTTATGAGGTCGGCGTGACCCTCAGAGAATGAGATGTGTGAGTTTGCGCCGCTTTTTCTCCTATTGTTGAATCCGTCCCCCAAGTAATAGCCAAGCAACCTCGCATACCCTGGGGTGATGATGACATTGCCAAATGTCCTCTTCGCGGAATTACTGTATTTGCTTGTTTTTGCAGAATTGTACCTTCTTACGGTAACCACAAGATCCCCTCTGTTTAGCCCCGACAATCTTACCCATGAGAGAGTTGCAGGATACTTTCGTCCAGAGAACCTGCCCTTCGAACTCCTTTCCTGCACTTTCCTTACATTGAGCGCCAGAAATGGATGGTTCCCGGTGGCCACAATCGAAAAGTGTCTAGTCCGAAGGGAAAACGTTGGTCTAACTCCTTGGGGAGCGACGGACGATATTAGCCCGAAGAACATCTTGTCGGATCCGTGGTGAGTCGCTATCAGTTCGCCCGCGGCTAATTCTCCAACGTGTTTCGGTCCGCCCTGCGTCATTACAAGGGTGTCTGATGGAAGGCATCCGCGCCCCATGAAGAGCCCCGGCGGCTCGACCAACCAGTTCGCGATGTCGACCTCCTTCCCGTCGAGGGTCGCCTTTCCGTAGCGCGACTTCAGCGCCTCCCTGCGCTCCTTCCTGGAGGCGGCGAGGGCCTTCTTCTGCTCCTTTCCCATTGCCTCCTTGGCCGCCTTCTCCCCGTCCACCCGCGTGTAGAACTTGGAGAAGTCCACGTCGGAGAACCTTGCTCCTTTGCACCAGGGAGGGAGCTGCCTGGAGAAGTCGCGCATGAAGTTCGAAGTGAAGACCTGGTCCTGGACGTAGGGCGTGTCCTTCTTCTTCGCAAGGTGGTAGGCCATCTCCTCGGCCAGGGGAGAGAGGGCAACCTCCTTTCCCCCTACCCTGACGGTGAGTCCGGTCGGTTCGTATTGGTCAGGGAAATTGACCCCGCTGTGGGAGAGCGTCTTCCAGTATGCACTCATGAATGCGTTTGGTCACAATCCTCCTCCCACGTATTTAAGATGTGCAGAGATTTCTGGTTCCCCGACCCAGGCGAGGCTCCGAAGGATTGTTAAATACGCAGGGTCTTTCGACTGGCCACTTCATGTGGTTAGATTTCGAGAAGAACGACGGTCTGAAGCTGAAGTCTCCCGTCCTCGTCGTCGCGGTTTCGACGTCCATGCCTCAGTACAAAGCGCTCTACTCGCAGGCCAGGGAGCTTGGGGAATACCTGATGAAGAAGCTGAAGTTCGAGAGGATAGCGACGGTCCACTCCTCGACGTTTCCGCCTGAAGTCCTGGTCAGAGGCGACGGGATCTCGACCCTTCCCGCCTGCCACTTCTATTTGCACAGGGGCAAGAAGGACGTCGTGCTCTTCGTCGGAGACGCCAGCCCCATGGAGGGGCAATACGAATTCGCCCAGCTGCTTCTTGGCTACGCCAGGGACCTCGGGGTCGAAGAGCTCTACTCCGTCGGCGCCAGGTGGGCGGAGAACCCACTTCCCCCCGAGGCAGAGCCGCAGCCGAGCGGGTTCGCGACCGACAAGGTTGGCGTCGCGAGGCTGGAGAAGGTGGGAGTGAAGATACTCAGCGAGGAGCCGGCGCCCTTCTTCGCCTCCATGATCGTCGCGCTCGCGAAGGAGGAAGGCATGAGGGCCTACAAGCTCTCGGTCGACCACGGCGAGCCGAGCCCTCACGTCAGGTCCGTGGCCAAGCTGCTCGGGGTCCTCTCCGCGCTCGTCGGCCTCGAAGTCGACCTGGAAGAATTGAAGTCTCAGGCTGGCCCCTCCGTGCCCTCGAGGATGCCGGGGGACAGCAGCATCTACCACTAGGTTTTGCCGGAAGAGTTCACCGTCTCTGCCTCGTGGTCGAGGGCATCGAGCTCTTCGCCGAAGCCCCAACGCCTCGCGAGGTCGTCCGCCTCCTCCTCTCTCGCCTGAGATTCCTCGGGCCGGAGATGCTCGTTGAGCCACGCATGCGCAAGCTCGTGGGCGATCACAGCCTCGGCAGCTTTGTCGGAGAGGGCGTTGAGGAGTTCCGCGTAGAAGGTGATGGTCTGTCTGGGATGGGAGAAGAGCATCAGTAGCTTCACGTCCGAGTATCTGGTCAGGCCCGCTGTCATCTTCACCGGATGGTTTGACAGCACCACAGACCGGACCGAGGAGATTTTCTTGGCGTCCCCGGGCGGGCGCCTGACGGCGTCGGACAAGAGCCGGCGGAACCTTCGGTCCTTGGCGCTCACGACAAACCGCCCCGCAAGGATCCCATCGTCCTTCAACCCGGCGGGCCGCCTGGACGACCGGTTCGCGGCCACCATCTATCCACTCTTCGCCAGCTGCCTTGCGCCCGCGGCCATCGCCAGGCCGGCCCAGTAAGGGGCGTAGCCCAGCGCCGGACCCAGGCCCAGCCTGTAGGCAGCGAATGCGAATGAAATTGCAACGCCGAGGAAGCCGGCGCCTCCACCGAGGAAGATCAGGGTCCGGCCGATGGTGCGGTGGTGTCGCAGCAGGGCTGCCCCGCCCGCCAATGCCGTCAAGCCTCCCAGAGCGATGATAAGCTGCAATGCCGTTACTGCGAAGCCGGCGGCGCTCTCGGTCGAGCCCACGAGGTAGCTGGGGATCTCATCCCCGACGTAGCCGAGGGCAGCGAACAGGATTCCCCTGGAGGCGTAGCCGCTTGCGAGCATCAACAGGCCTCCTAGGACCGCGAGCGCACCGCTCGTGGCTGTGCGGAGTCTCATGGCGTCCCCAGGCCGTCAAAGTAGAATAGGGTTGTGGACTCTTCGTCGACGAGGGGCCACCGAGACATTTATCCACTAGCTGCGCATTCGAGGGCAGACACAGATGCACGCAGCAAGGGCCGACCGATCGCTGGAGAATACCCTGGAGTGGGCTATCGACCGCATGAAATTCAAGGGTTTCATAGTGACCTCGCAGGTGTCGCTCTCGGTCGACTCGCAGCTTTCCATCATGGGCTACGCCAGGAAGGAGGGAGACGCCCACAGAATCGTCATATCGGAGTGGGCACTAGATTCGGAGATGCTCGGCGGACTCGTACTGCACGAGCTCGCGCACATCTACTTCACGGAACGAGGCGCGCACTCGCACGACGGTGACCTGCTCGAGAAGACGCTTCAGGAGCTCAAGAACCGCGAGGGTCTGAGGGCGAAGGAGACGGAGTATCTCATCGACGCCTTCAACCACCTGCAGAACATACTTGTCGACGACATCGTCTTCGCGGTGATGGAAGACAAGGAGCTAAACATGGCCAAGAGATTCTTCTCCGAGTGGGTCTCCGACAGGCCCTCGGGGGACCCGGTCCTGGACGCCGCCCTGCTCACCAGGAACGCATTCGCCGTCGCGTCGCTGAAACGAAGGAATCTTTTTGCAAAGGACGAGGACATGTACTACAGGAACAAGGGGTTCCTCTCTTCCTTGGGCCAGCGAGCCGAGCAGGACTTCGAATGGGTGGAGGGATTCCTGGAGAGGTCGAAGCCCGACTGGGGAAGGGAAGAGTTCCGTGGAGCGATAGAGGCGTACTTCGACAGGATCCTATCGCTCATGCGCTCGTCCTCGAAGCTAGACGACCTTAGGTAGAAGGTTGACGCAGCCAGGCGGCTGGTCGAAGGGAAGGCTGCTGGTCGTCGTCACGCTTGGAGGCGCGGTCGCGTTCGGGGCCGCGCTCGGGTACCTCGTGTGGTCCAACAACAGCTTCCCGGCAGAGACGAGGCCCTTCGACGACTACGCGAAGGTCGTCTCGGCGACTTTCAACGG
The DNA here is from genome assembly GCA_016200025.1 of Nitrososphaerota archaeon. Classification (GTDB taxonomy): domain Archaea; phylum Thermoproteota; class Nitrososphaeria; order Nitrososphaerales; family Gagatemarchaeaceae; genus UBA183. The sequence continues at coordinate 1,901 of JACQFO010000042.1, read as the reverse complement.
GACGGAATACTCATTCAAGCTCCGGTGGGTCTCCTCGGGGTATCTGCCCCTGTATGCGCAGCTGCGGTCCGAAGCGTCGGAGGCTGCGAACACTCCGGTCTGCGAGCTCAGGCTTGATGCGGTGGCGGACGGGCAGACAGTCTACCTGCCCTTCGGGATCAGCAAGCCGACCTCCGCGCTGACCAACGTCGACCTCCTGGTGGCCGTGAGGGCGGTCTCGGGAGGAACTGAGTTCACGATAGTCCACCGGGTGGCGGAGGCTATGGCTCAGCAGGGTGATGTCGTGCCCTCCGACGTCGTGTGCACCCAGGGCGGGACGAGGAGTTAGGAGGCAGCCGGGTCCGCTCTTCTGCAATCCTCCATCACGCTTTTAGCATGCACGGGGCCGCGGCCGACGGTATCCAGTCGGATGAGTCTACTCCGCTCTGTCTTCGTAGTTCTTGCATTGCTCTCCGTCGTTGGTGCTGCCTTCGGCGCATCCAGCTTCGGCAACAATTCGTTCACCATACGGGTATACTCTGACGGGTCGGCCATAATGACCCAGAACCTGACTGTAGTCCCAGGGGCGGCTTCGGTCGATGTCCCGCTCCTAACCCCGATCCTTTCCAACTTGGTCGCCACTGACCAGAACGGGTCCCCGCTTTCGTTCAGGATATCAGGCTCCAACATCACCATCTACACCCTCGGCGCGACCGGAGTCACGCTGCGCTATGACAGCCTCGCCCTCACGAACAAGACCGGGACCGTATGGAGCCTGGTCTTTGAGACTCGGTACAATGCGACCGTGGTGCTGCCCAGGCTTTCGAGCCTGAGCTACGTGTCTGGGACCACGTACACGCTGAGCGTTCAGAACGGGTCGCCGGTGGTCGAAGTCCCGCCCGGACTCTGGCAGATGACCTACGGCGTGTCCATCGGTTCGGACGGGTCTGGTGCGACGACAACCACCCCTCAGAATGGTGGCGGGCCCTTTGGTTTGATTCCATATTTCGGGGGCTCCGAATTCGGCCTGGTGGCCCTTGGGGCCGTTGTGATGGGAGGCGGGTTCCTGCTGTTCAGATGATGGAGGGGGAGGCTCGACCTCGGGCCCCAGGGAGAAGACCTCAGGCCCGACGACGTGCAGGTGCTGAACTTCATCCAGGAGAAGGGAGGCAAGGTCCTCGAACCGGAGATTAGGATGAGATTCGCCCTTCCCAAGACGTCGGCCTGGAGGCAGATCAAGAGGCTGGAGCGGTTGGGGTACCTGAAGGTCACGAAGATAGGGTCGCAGAACCAGATCGAGTTTCTGAAAAATAGGGAACCGGGAGCCTAGGCGCCTAGGCCTGTGCGGACGAGGCAGCCTGAAGCTCCACGGATGCGTTGGCCATCGCTTCTACGCCCCCTGCCACGTCCAGGCTCGCTAAGAGCTGGAGGGCCTGGGCGACATAGGCGTTGGCCGAGGCTATTGCTGTAGCCCGTGCTAGAACGTCGCTGTTGAGGTAGGCGTGGGCGCTGCCAACCGCGCTGACCGCGGCCTGGGTCTGTGTGTCGAGAGACACCGACTGGGTGGAGAGGGCGACCGCTGCCGCCCCGAAGGAGGAGGCGGCGAGCTGGGTCGATGACTGTGCCGATGTGGCGAAGGTGGCGGCTGCCTGGGAGGTCACCTGAAGGGCTGCGCTCGCGGCCGTGAGTGCGGCGAGTCCGGTGCTGTTGAGGTAGCCCTGTTCCTGGGTCGAGATGGAGCCCACGGATGAGAGGGTGGCGTTGTCCACCGCGAGGGCTGTGACGCCGTTTGCCACGGAAGTCGAGAAGGAGTTGACCCGGGCCTGGACCGCGGCCATCGCGGTTGACTCGGTGGAGAGGGCTGCGTTGGCACCGGAGGCCGTCGAGGTGACCGTTGCGGCCATGGCGTTGAGGTTCGACTG
>JACQFO010000041.1 GCA_016200025.1 Nitrososphaerota archaeon | reverse complement strand
CTCGACAAAGCCGAAGCCGAATTCAGGAGGGCCATCGAGCTCAACCCCAGCTTCCCGACCGCCCACCAGTGGTACTCCCAACTCCTCGCGTGGGAAAAGCGCCTCTCAGAAGCCCAGGCTGAGCTCGCGAAGGCCGTCGAGGCAAGCCCTCTGTCGCTCATCATCAACACGAACCTCGTCGACGGGATGTACTATAGGAGGGAGTTCGACCAGGGAATAGCCCAGGCCAAGAAGGTGATGGACATGGACCCCAACTTCTCAACTGTCTATCCGAGCCTCATCCAGGTCTACCTGGGAAAGTCCATGGGGGAGGAGGCAATGCGCGCCGCAGAAACTTACTCAAAGATGACAGGATCGCTGGAGGCCAAGCTGGTCTTCGCATACGTCCACGCCCACGTCGGGAGGAAGGAGGAGTCAAAGAAGCTCCTCGAGGAGGCGGAGGCGAAGTACGGCAGGGAATCGGTCAGCCCGTATGTGATTGCCCTGACCTACTTCAAGTTAGGAGAAAACGACAGGGGCTTCCAATGGCTGGACAAGGCCTACGACGGATACGACCGAAACGTCTACGCCATGACCATCGACTATGAGCTGGACGGCGTCAGGTCGGACCCGAGGTACTTGGCGATGTTGAAGAGGCTGGGCCTCGCCCAACACATCCGAGGGTGAAACCGCAAACCCGAAGGTTCAATGTGCGGGCCCGGTGGGATTTGAACCCACGGCGTCTGCGAGTCCCCATGCTCTCTACAGCTTAGGAGGATCGGCGAGGCACTCTGCCGCGCTGTCCGTACTGCGCTACGGGCCCGGTTAGGCCGCCCAGTGGGTGAATATTACACATTTCCCCGGTTCAATCGACTAGGTCGAACTCAACCTCCAGCTCTCTCTTCGAGTTCCTGAACCTGCCTCCCCCGAGCCTGACCCTCCCCACCTGCGACGTGCTCTCCACATGTCTTTCATTGCAGCAGTTGATGTTCCACTCCGGTATCCTCACTATCTTCAGCCTCGTCACGCTCGCTGGGACAGGGAACAGGTCATAGATCGAGTCCCCGAAGTGCCCCTCCGCCTCCTCCTTGTCCATCTCGAACTCAAGGACCTCGGCCCCCTCGTCGACCTTGGCGTTGGCTTCCGCTTCGACCCTCTCCAGCTCTTCGGGTTCCGGCTTCCTGTCGAACTGCACGGTGAGCCTCCCATGCCTCTCCGAGACGTAGACCGACGCGGTCCACTTCGCCCCCAAGACCTTCTGCACTGCCCCCTTGACAACGTGCACGGCCGTGTGGGTCCTGACCTCGTCCGCGCTCATCTACAGCCTCGTCGCGATCTTGTAGAAGTCCGTGAGCCTCGTCTCCAGCCCGTACCTCCTTTCATTGCTCCGCATGTACCAGAAGATCGACAGCAGCGTCGGCCACATCCTCAACAGGCTGAACCTGTCCTCGACCTTCGCCTTGATGAACTCGTAGACCTTCCCGTAGACCGCGAACTTCTCGAGCACAGCCCTCCTGTACCCCTCGGGGTCGCCCAGGTGCTCGACGAAGAGGTTGACGCACTGCATGCTGGGGATGATCCCTTCCCCGAGCATCGGGAACACGGTCCCTATGCTCTCACCCACGCCGACGACCTTGCCGTCGAAGAACGGCTCGCAGAGCCTCGGCGGCGTGACCCTCACCGGCCTTCCAATCTTCCTCACCACTTCGCAGTTGTACTTCTTCACGAACTCGTCCAGCTCCAGCCTGTACCTCCCCTTCAAGTCCCCGGCTCCCACGTGGGCAGTCCCGTCCCCCAGCGGGAAGTACCACCAGTAGCCGGTCAACCCAGGGTAGGGCCTGATCACGAAATCGTCGTAGGGCAGCTCCTTCGACTTCACCTGGTATTCGAGCGACGGCACTACCAGGTCCTCCGAGAGCTTCGGCAACAGCGACCTGTGCAGCCCGGTCGCGTCGACCACCAGGTCGAACCCCTCGAAGTTCCCGTTGACAGCCTTCACCTGCTCCCCCCAGTGGACCTTCTTCCCTTCCAACATGTCGTGCGTCAGCCTGTGCTTGTCGTAGGTCACGAGCCCCCTAAGGTTGATCTCGAGCTGCTCGTCGCCGAGGTCCACGACCATCTTCTTCCCCCTGTGGAGCACGTAGTCCTCGAACCTGAACCCAGCCTGGCGGACCAGGTCGGAGATGAACGGCTCGCTCGTCCCCCAGGCGCAGACTGTGTACCAGTTCTTCTCCGCCTTCATCTCGAATCCTTCCGCCTGGTGCTCGCTCGAAAGGCGGTTGAGCAAGTACGCCCCAGCCACCCCCATCCCAACCACGGCCACCTTCAATCTTCCAAAGACCCCTGACGCAGTCCCTGCGCTCTCTCCTTTTTACTTGTTCTCAAGCGTCTCACAGCACGGCCAAGTTTTAATAAACCACGTAAACCCAGTAGACCAGCGCATGTCGAAGCAGGAAAAACAGGCCCAGCCCAAACTCATCAAGGTCTCCGAGGAGACCCACGCCAAGCTCGCAGGCATGGCGAAGTGGAACGAGCCCATGGACAGGGTGATCCAGCGCCTGACCCTCCAGACCAAGGGCCTCGAAGACGTTGTCGCAGGTCAGAGCTCCATCTGCTTCATCGACGGCCAGGACGGGCGCCTCCTCTACCGGGGCTACGACATCGACGACCTCGCCCAAAAGTCCACCTACGAAGAGACCGCCTACCTCCTCCTGAACGGCCACCTGCCCACCTCCTCCGAAGTCCGGGCCTTCGCCTCCGACCTCGCCTCCAAGAGGCTCATCCCCAGCGACGTAATCTCGATACTCACCACCCTGCCGAGGAACTGCGACGCCATGGACGCCCTGAGGGTCGGCGTCGCGGCCCTGGGCATCTTCGACGACCCGATGTACACCCAGCACGAGCGCGCCGTCTCCATAGCCGCCAAGGTCGCGACTGTGGTGGCCGCGATCCACAGGCACAAGCACGACCAGGAGATCCTCCCCCCCAAGGAGGACCTCAGCTTCGCCTCCAACTTCCTCTACATGGTCACCGGCGAAGTCCCCAGCGAGGCAGACACGAAGCTCATGGACGTCCTTCTGATCCTCCACGCCGACCACGAGCTCAACGCCTCCACGTTCACAGCCAGGGTCATCGCCTCCACCCTCTCCGACGTCTACTCCGCGGTCACCGGAGCGGTCGGCGCCCTCAAAGGCCCCCTCCACGGCGGAGCCAACGAGAAGGTCGTGGAGATGACCAGCGAGGTCGGCTCCCCAGACAAGGTGGACGCGTACATCTCTTCCAAGCTCGCCAACAAACAGAAGATCACCGGCTTCGGGCACCGGGTCTACAAGACCATGGACCCGAGGGCAAAGATCCTCAAGGACATGGCCCACAAGTTCGCAAAGTCCGACAAAGAGAAGGAGGCCCTCCAGATACTCGAGAAGATCGAGGCCATCATGAAGTCCGAGAAGAACCTCTACCCCAACGTCGACCTCTACTCGGGCCTAGCGCTCAACCACATCGGAGTCCCCAGCTACCTGTTCACCCCCGTCTTCGCGGTCGGCAGGGCCCCCGGGTGGCTCGCCCACGTCCTTGAGCAGTACGCGGACAACAGGATCATCCGGCCGCGCGCCGAGTACGTCGGCCCCCTGCGCTCAAAGTACGTCCCCCAGGAGAAGCGCACGTCGGCGGAGGTCAAACAATGAGGGTCGAGGCCCTGATCCGACGCAGCCCGGTCACCATCCCCTCCAGCGCGACCATCCGCCAGGCCGCCGAAGTCTTCGCCAGGGAGAAGATCGGCCTCCTCGTCGTAGCCACCTCCGTCAGCCCTGTGAAGGCCGAGGCCGTCATCTCGGAGAGGGACGTCGTCCGCGCAGTGGCCAAGGGCACCCCTCTCTCCGCCCAGATCGACACGATAGCCACCAAGAAGCTCGTCAGCGTCAAGCGCTCCGACCGCCCCTCCAAGGCAGTCAGGCTCATGATGGAGAAGGGCATCCGCCACCTGGTCGTGGAGAACGACGACGGGACCCTCTTCGGCGTCCTCTCCATCCGAGACTTTTTCAGGGAGAACAAGCTCCTCCAGAGCTTCCTCAAGGACGAGGCCGAGGAAGTCCACGGCATAGACTAGCCTCGTTTCGTTGCAAATCGCATCGCCAGTCTTATATATCGTGAGAGGCTCGCTTTTCTCGAGATGCCTCTCTTCGGGGACATCGGCACAGTCTTCCTGATGGGCCTAGTCGGCGTAGTCTTCACCCTGCCCGTCGTCCTCGTCCCCAGGCTCCTCGCCCCGCGCCGCCCCAACCCGATCAAGAACGCGCCCTTCGAGTGCGGCCAGGTCCCGGTCGGAGCCGGCAAGATGCACTACATGATGCAGTACTACGCCTACCTCCTGATCTTCATAGTCTTCGACGTACTCTCCATGTTCCTCTACGCCTGGGCGGCCGCCTACAAACCCCTCGCGCTGGGCCTCACCTCCAGTTGGCTCGTCACACTCTTCGTCGGGATGCTCATCATCCCCATGGGCTTCGCTCTCGTGCTCGCGGGGAGGCGCGAGCTTTGGTAGCAGTCCAAAAGTCCGGCACGGTCCAGGTCCTCGTCGGCAAGGTCAACGACATCCTCCAGTACGCGGTCGGCGACCCAATGCGCTACCTCGCCAACTGGGGGCGCCTCTACTCCCTTTGGCCCGTCCACCTCGAGACCGCCTGCTGCGTCCCTCCGGACACTGTCATCCTTGGGGACAACAAGCCCATCGCAGACTACCTAATCGGGGACGAGGTAACGGGAGCCAACGGGCTGGTCTCCGTGACGAAGACGTTCAACAGGGAGTTCATCGGCAGCCTCGTCCAGGTCAGAGGAAGAGGCATGCTCCCCTTCTCGGTCACGCCTGAACACCCGATCCTGACGGTCGAACGCAAGATGAGCGGCGGAAAGGGATCGTACTCCGACTCCCCGACCTGGAAGGTGGCGGAGGACCTGGCCGAGGCACCAAAGGTCAAACTCAACGATCGATTCACCTATCCATCTGGCAGTCACGACTGTCTCCTCGTCCCGCGGGTCAAAGGGTCGGTGGACCTGACCGCTGTGGACATAAAACCCTTCGCAACAGCACGCGGACTGAACATCGTCAAAGGCAGAGGACAGAACCCGCCTCTGCAATTTCCGGTCACCACCCAGACCGCATGGATGCTTGGGCTGTACACCGCGGAGGGATGGTCTACCGAGAACCACGACGTAGCATTCGCACTGGGCCGGGACGAAGACCAACTGGCAGCTAAGGTTGTCTCGACAGCGAAGTCTCTCGGCTATCACCCCTTCGTGAAGTTGAGGGAGACCACCATGGTCGTCAGGTTCTCATCCAGCATCTTGGCCAGCGCTCTCCGG
>JACQFO010000039.1 GCA_016200025.1 Nitrososphaerota archaeon | reverse complement strand
CGAGGAGGAGGAGGCCGAGCGCGTAGTTGATCGTCAATATCGCCGGGGCCACCCCGAACTGCGTGTTGGCGTATGTCAGGTAGAGCATCGCGACCCCAAGGAGGAGGACTACGATTCCCATGAGCCTGACGAGCGCGTCGACCCGCGACTGCTGGGCGGTGAAGGTCATCGCTGTCCGTACTGGGCAGACGACGATGGGTATTTAGAAGTTCTTCGTGAGAGGAGGGCCATGTCAGCCCGCGGGGTCATCGAAGAGATGCGATCGAGGTCGGACCCGAAGGCCGTCGAGGGGATGGCCCGTTTTGGAATCCCGACGGACAAGGCGCTGGGGCTCTCGGTGCCGACGCTGAGGGGGATGGCGAAGAAGCTCGGGCGGGACCACGGGCTCGCCCTCGGGCTGTGGAAGTCGGGGATCCACGAGGCAAGAATCTTGGCCGCCATGGTCGACGACCCGGCGAAGGTCACCGAGGGGCAGATGGAGGAGTGGGTAGGAGAGTTTGACTCGTGGGACGTCTGCGACGGTGTCTGCGGGGTCCTCTTCGACAAGACCCCGTTCGCCTACAGGAAGGCGGTGGAGTGGTCGAGGAGGGAGGAGGAGTTCGTGAAGAGGGCGGGTTTCTCCCTGATGGCCGCGTTGGCCGTCCATGACAAGAAAGCCTCTGACGCTGCCTTCGAAGGGTTCTTCGGATACATTGAGCGCGGCGCCACTGACCAGAGGAACTTCGTGAAGAAGGCAGTCAACTGGGCGCTGAGGCAGATCGGGAAGAGGAACCTGAGACTGAACGCCAAGGCGTTGCGCGTCGCGGCCAGGATTTCAAAGATGGACAGCTCGAGCGCCAGGTGGGTCGCGTCCGACGCGCTGAGGGAGCTCTCCAGCGCCCAGGTCAAGGGGAGGCTCAGGCGCTCTTCATGAGCTGGAGCTTCTCGGGCAGATAGGTGTCGACGATGTAGCTAAGGCCGTAGCGGGCGAAGGCCTCCTGTTCGCTCTTCTTCTTGATCTTCAGGAAGGTGTCCAGCTCGTTGTGCCACATCCTGTCGGTGTAGCGAGGGTCGGCCTTGAGCTCGTAGAGCCGCTTGATGTCGATTTCAGTCAGCTTGTCAGAGGGCAACTTGTACTTCACGATGTCGGAGGCCCACACTCCGAGCCAGACCGCGTCGGGGGTTGTGAGCTCCCTCAAGTGCGCCGAATTCGCAGAGTTGTGCAGCAATAAGCCTGACCTGCCACCGATGAACCTTTCAACCCCTGGGACAGAGATGTCATACACATACTCGCCCGTCGAGGGAGCCTGCACTATGTCTTCGACGGGGTCGAACGCAATGTCACTCAGGACGAGGTCTCGGACCTGATTCAAAAGGGCAAGTTCCCGAGATTCGAGTACGACCTTCTTGCAGGAAACGACATGATCCAGGACCCGTTGGACGTGCTCCCTATCGATGGCGCCTTCGACTCCATTTCTCCTGATTTCACAAAGTCGCTGGTAGGTGTATCTGCATCGGAGGTCATGATACTGATGACGACCTATCGTGGGCCTGAGTTCTAGCAATCTGGTCTCGACGGCGGGAAAGGCCTTGGGAAGCAGATACGAACTCTGTGTCGTTGCGGCTAGGTGTTCCATTACGAGGGACCTATTTGCATCGTGTAGGACTGCACCGACGACCTTCTGCGTTTCGGTCTTCCCGCTGACGAGAACGACGTGGCCGTCCCCGCTGATGGAGGGCGAAACGCCAATCATGCTGAGGAGATAGGCGAACTGGCTTACCAACCTCGCATTTTTGAACTTCCAGCAGACGCCTGCAGTATTGGTTATGTATCCATCCCCGAAGGATCCGCGCAGGTATTCGAGGACCTGGGATCTCCTTGCTGAAAGGATGATGCTCGGAACCTGTTTTTCGGCATGGCCCGTGCCGCAGAGCTTTAGGAACAGCGACGCTGTTGGAACCCCGCCGAAGGACAGGGTCACCGCATGCCCATCCTTGTCGTAGTACTGGTAGACGTGAATGCCGGGGAATACGGTGTGGATGCAATCTATCGCGTCTTCAACCACCTCTGGCTCGTGCAAGCCGAAACAGAGTGAAACGTTGGCCGGGACCTTTCCTCGGAAGTTGATCCAACCCTCCGCGGTGTAGTACCCAAGGAGACGGGCGAACTTCTTTGTGAGCCAGATTCTGACCGGACACCTTACGGCACGCCTTTCCCCGCTGCCTGAATCAATGATGTAACCCACTTTGGAACTCGACAGATGAGGGACCTTGCGACCGTCCCAGATTGAACTCAGGTTCCTGCGCCTGTGGTACCTCGAACCTGTGTCGGAACGGACCAGACTAAGGTCCGGCGACAGCCGGTCGTTTGCAAGCCCGTGGAGTTCCTTCACGACGTCGATGTAGATTGGTCGCTTGTTCTCCATAGAAGCCCTCCTTGAGATTACGAGGAGCTCACCCTTCTTGATATCTCTGGTTGGCTTGCTGACTAACTTCCCATCACTGAGCAGGAAAACGCTGTGGTTGTCGGTGACTGTCACCCTTCTCCCGCTGGCTGTAGTCAGAGTCAGCAGGCTTCCTTCGTGCCTATGTCGAATCGCGGCGCTCATCGGCTTGAAAGCCACTCCGAACTCTTGGTCGACGGTTAGGACATCGTAAGGTATGGAAGCGGAGACCTCGTTATGGAAGTTGTCTTCAAAGCAGCCGTACTCTCCAATCGTATGGTCCACAAACTCGCCTATCCCCACAATCTTGACGGCCCCGCTTTGTTCCCTGACCACGATGGGCTCGTCACCTCTGACGGACCCGCTTTTGCAGACCATTGCTATGTGGGCCCCCCACGGGTCCGCGTCGCAGAGTATCCCGACTGGGAGCCCTAGCTCCTGGTTGAGCCTCCTGAGAAGATATCTGGTTGAACGCGGGGGTTGTCCCGCGGTATTGATGAGAATGGCCTTGTACTTCTTGTGGACCTTCTCCTCGACGAACCTCGTGAAGAGGCCGCCCTTCTCGATGGCGAGGACCATCTCTGCGTCCGTGTCCACGAACTCAGCCGTCGTGAGCGCCGGGCCGATCATCACCCCGTCCGGGTTGGCTGACATGTCAGCCTTCTTCCCCTCGTAGCCCGGGACAGTGTACTCTATGGTGAGGTCGCCAAAGATCGAGCTCCGCTCCTCCGGATAGATGTTCATGCCTTCCCTGGCCATCTGCATCACAACCTCGAGGTCGGTGATCAGCTCGTCGGACTCCGCCTGGTCCACGAATTCGACGTCGAAGGCCTGGGCCGAGTAGAAGACATCCCTGAGGGTCGAGGTCCTCTTCTCGTCGACCAGCTTCTTGGCGAAGTAGGCGAGCCAGAGGAGCTGGGTGAAGGGGCGGATGTGCTTGATGTTCCCCGAGGACCTCTTTACGGTGGCTGCCCCGAGGATGAACTGCTGGAGCTTCTTGTCGTAGACGATGTTCTTGACCGACCTGCTCGCGAAGGTGAGGCTCGGGAACCTCCCCGCGTCGAGGTCAGAGTAGACGCTCGACCCCAGGTCCTTCAGAAGGGCCTGGGCGCTGCTCTTCCTAGCTTCGGCCGTACTCGTCGTCGATTTTCTTTTGCTCAATCTCCATCTTCCCTCGGTCCTGCGCCTCTTCGGAGGTGTCTTCGGTCGATGCCTGGTCCTCTTCTGTTGCAGCTGCGGGATGTCCTGCCTCGATCGATTCCCCTCCTTCGCCGATAAGCTTGCGATACTTCGGAGCCCGCTTCTCCCAGGCGAGCTCGGCCGAGAACTTCGCGATGAGTGGGAGGTACTTCGCATAGATGTTCATCTTCCTTTGGACTGCCTCAATGCTGCCCTTCCTCGACATGAAGAGGCCGAGCCTGCGCAGGGCCTCCCTGGCTGCGTTGCGGATGTCTCTCTCTATCTCTGGCCTGTCGGCGATGTACTCCTTGCCCACGGTCTTGTAGGGGATCTTTGTGGAACAGATGTGCGTGATCACGCCCACGGGGGCCTCGGGCGGGATGTGGTACCTCCTCCAGTCGATTTCCTCGTTGAGAATCTTGAAGCTGACGTCCGAGCTCTCGTCGTAGAGCAGGGGGATCCTGTTGGCGAACCTGAAGAGCTTGACCCCGGGCTGGAGGACCTTGCCCCCGTAGGCGACCCCGACCTCGACGAGGAAGGGGAACCCGGAATAGGAGGAGGGCGGGCGGCTCACCACTGTCGAGAACTCGGGCTGGAGCTCCTTGTTTATCCCGGCGAGGAGGATCTCCTATCCGACAGGGGAGAGGCAGGCGGCGTCCGGGGCGAGGAAGTCGGGGAAGCGCTGGAGGGCGTCGACTATTGCTACGATCTGGCTGTTGTTGAGCCTCTTGGGAGGCAGCCTCGGGCTGACCCCGGCGAATTCCAGGAACTTGGTGGCGATCTTCTCTCCGACCCGGTGGAAGTGGGCGACCATGAACGACAGCATGTTGTGCTCGTCGGAGAGCTTGACGATCCGTTTGAACGCCTCGACGTCGATGCCGTAGGGGTGGGGGAGGGTCTCCTTGGGAGGCGGCGGCATGGAGCTCGTCACCCGCTCGTAGAAGGTGAGCTGCCCGAGGGGGTCGACGAAGGTGATGTTGGCGTAGCTGGCTACGAGCGCGGTCTGCTTGAAGTAGTCACCGATCTTCTGGGAGGCCCGGAGGTAGTCGCCCTCGAGGGCGAGGTCGACCCTGGTGCCGGTGGTGCCGTTGGCCTCGGTGGAGAAGCGTCGGAGGACGACGGGCCTGTTCTCGCCGATATCGATCATCATCTGGAAGCTGTACTTCTTCTTGCCGTCGGGTGAGGTGGTGATAGTCACAGGCTTGTTCGTGGTAATCTGGCCGTAGAGGATGGCCATGGTCCCGCCCAGGCCGAACATCCCCCTCGACTGCCTGAGGACGTACTTCGAGCCGTAGAAGACCTTCCCGAAGGCGCTCGGCACGTGCTGGGTGGCGACCCCGGGGCCGTTGTCGATTACAGTGAGCCGGTAGG
>JACQFO010000037.1 GCA_016200025.1 Nitrososphaerota archaeon | reverse complement strand
GACAAATATCACATCAAGGTCCTGGGGACCCCGATCCGAGGCATCCAGGTGACGGAGGACAGAGATCTGTTCAAGAAGACCATGCTTGATGCAGGTATCCCAGTCCCGAAGAGCAAGGCGGTCTACTCCCTGAAGGAGGCGAGACAGGCCGCAAAGGAGCTGTCGTACCCAGTAATAATCAGGGTCGCCTACACCCTCGGGGGCAAGGGAGGAGGGGTCGCGAGGTCCGACGCCGAGCTCCAGCGAATCGTAGAGAGGGGCCTCAACAGCTCACTCACGCACCAGGTCTTGGTCGAAGAATACCTCGGAGGTTGGAAACAGATCGAGTACGAGATCATGCGGGACAGCAAAGAGAACTCTGTCGTGATCTGCAACATGGAAAACATGCTTGGGATGAGGGTCCACACAGGAGACAACATCGTCGTGGCGCCTTCGCAGACCCTGACCAACTCCGAATACCACTCTCTGAGATCGGCCTCCCTGCTCGCCGCCCGGACGTGCGGGATAGTGGGGGAGTGCAACATTCAGTTTGCCCTCCACCCATCCTCGGAGAGATACGCGGCGATCGAAATCAACGCAAGGCTCTCCCGCTCCTCGGCTCTCGCCTCGAAGGCGACAGGCTATCCCCTGGCCTACATCGCGACCAAGCTCGCCCTCGGATACAGCCTCACCGAGCTCAAGAACAAGGTCTCCGGGGTGACCACCGCCCTCTTCGAGCCCTCGCTCGACTACCTTGTCGTGAAGATGCCTAGGTGGGACACAGACAAGTTCGATGGCGCAGTGCGGACGATCGGGACCTCGATGAAGTCCATCGGCGAGGTGATGGCCATCGGGCGAGGGTTCGAAGAAACCATCCAAAAGGCAACGCGCATGGCGAACCCCCAACACGAAGGGGTCGTTAGGCTCAGGACTGAGCCCCCCACCAAGTCCGTTGCGGTGGGAAGGCTCGAACACCCAACCGACACGGTCGCCTTCGACCTCGTCGATGCTCTCAGGGCAGGCCTGCCCGTCGATGAAGTAGCCTCTAGGAGCGAAGTGGACCCCTGGTTCATCTCGAAATTCAAGAACGTGGTCGAATTCCACACCCGCCTCGAGGCCCTGACACCCGGCTCCATCCCGGGCCGAGAGACCCTCGCCCAGGCGAAGAAGCTCGGCTTCTCCGACCGACAGATAGGTGAGTTACTCGGTGTGGACGAAGACCTGGTGAGAGAATCAAGGGCGAGGATGGGCGTCGTTCCAGTTACGAAAGTCATAGACACCCTGGCAGCCGAGTGGCCCGCCAGGACCAACTACCTTTACCAGACTTTCGACGCCTCCGTGGACGAGGCAGCCGCGACAGCGAGGAGCAAGGTCATGGTCCTCGGGGCCGGCCCCTACAGGATCGGCAGCTCCGTAGAATTCGACTGGGGGACGATGAACATGGCATGGGCCTTGAAAGAGAACGGGGTCGAGGAAGTGGTCGTGGTCAACTGCAATCCTGAGACGGTCTCGACTGACTTCGACATGAGCGACAGGCTCTACTTCGAAGAGCTTACAGTCGAGAGGCTCCTTTCCATCTACGACAAGGAGAAACCCATGGGCATGGTCCTCTGCGTGGGGGGCCAGACCCCCAACGACCTCGCGGAGGCCCTCGAGAAGCGGGGGGTCACGGTCATCGGGACCTCATCACAGTCAATCGAAACCGCCGAGGACAGGTCCAAGTTTAGCGCCCTGCTCGACAGGCTGGGGATCCCCCAGCCTGGCTGGGGGAGCTTCCGGTCCCCCGCGGAAGCGGCCTCATTCTGCGCCAGGGTCGGTTACCCGGTCATAGTCAGGCCCTCCCACGTGCTCAGCGGGTCTGCCATGAGGGTCATCTGGGACCCCTCTGACCTCGAGACATACATCATCAGGGCCTCGCTGGTCAACCCCGAGTATCCAGTCACAGTCAGCGAATTCATCGACGGGGCCCGAGAGGTGGAAGTCGACGCAGTCTCCGACGGGACCAACACGGTCATTGGGGCAATAATAGAGCACGTCCAAAACGCGGGAATCCACTCTGGCGACGCAATAATGTCCATACCTACAGTATCGATCACCAGGGCCGCGAAGGAGAAGATTCGGACCTACACCCGGAGCATAGCCCGCGAACTCAGGGCCAAGGGGCCCCTGAACATCCAGTTCCTGGTCAGGGGGATGTCGGTCTATGTCATCGAATGCAACCTCAGGGCGTCGCGTTCCCTCCCCTATGTCTGCAAGGCGACCGGGGTCAACCTGGTCGACGTCGTTGCGCCCGTGCTCCTCGGCGGCCAGCTGAAACGGAAGTCAGACGTTGAAGAGCCCAAGAGATTCGTGGTGAAGGCCCCACAATTCTCATTCCTGCAGATGGACGGAGCGGACCCGAGGCTTGGGGTTGAGATGCGTTCGACAGGGGAGGTGGCGTGCTTTGGTGACACGTTTGCAGAGGCCCTCGCGCAGGCCCTCCTTGCCACAGGCCACAAGATCCCAAAGAGGGGCGACAGAGGCCTCATTCTCTTCGAGCCGTGGCAGGAAGAGTCTTCCGCTGCCGGGCTCGTCTCGAGGTTCAAGGACCTGGGCATAGAGGTAACTGGGCTCGGCGAAAAATCCACCGAGCGCCAGTTCGAGGAGGCCCTATCACTGATTTCCGGGGGAAAGATCCGTTTCGTCCTCTCCTTCAACTCGAACTCCAACACCACCTCGGAGAAAGGGCGCGCCGCGAGGCGCAAGGCCGTCGACCTCCAAGTGCAGGTCATTTCGACGAAGGAGGAGGCAGAGGCCCTCTTGCTCTGCGTGCGCCAATGAGGCTTGGCCCGTGGACAATGAAGTCGTCGACGTCGTCGACGGTCGGGACATGGTCATCGGCACCTCCACGCTCAAGGAATGCCTGTCCAGGGGCCTCCTTCACCGTGCGGTCGCGGTCATCGTGGAACGGCAGCGGGGGAGGTTCCTCCTCCAGCAGAGGAGCAGCTCAGACATCTGGCAGCCCGGGCTTTGGACGCTTTCGTGCACGGGGCACGTGAGGAGGCACGAGTCCTACCCGGCCGCAGCGAGAAGGGAGCTCGCGGAGGAGCTGGGTCTCAGAGCCCACGTGAATACGATCGCAAAAGCCCTGCTCCCTGCTGTCACCTCCGGGGGTCTCACAGAGCGGGAATGGGTTCGGCTCTTCGTCGCCAGGTCTGATGCCAGGGTAATAATCGACCCAAAGGAGCTCGAGCGGGTCAAAGAGTTCAGCGTTACTGAGCTGCGCAGAATGGTGCGACTGGGCCCTCTGACCGAGGACGCGAGGCTGCTTCTCGCCTTATTCCTGGAATCTCGTTGACTCGTTTCAGGCGCCTGACGCTTTTATAGGCTCGGACGCCCGCGCGTGACAATGGACAGCCTAGAGGAACTCTCCTCGTCTCTGTCAGGCGGTTCCCGTGTGATCGTCATCGCCGAGGCCGATGTCGACTTGAAGGACGCGGCAGCGGACAATCGGCTCTTCCTGCTCAAGATCGCTGAGGGTTCCCTCGCTTCGGGGGGCCGCGGGGGTGGTTTCGGAGAGAGGCGAGTGGTCAAGGTCCTCCTCTTCGCCCGCAGGGCAGGGGTCTGGTCCAAGCTCTACGAGACGGAAGAGGAATCGAAGGCCGCCGAGTTCGAAGTCCCCTACCACGTTTCCCGCCTTCCTATGACGCTCGCCGACGGAACAGAGTCAATGGGCTACGGAGTGGTGGAACCTGACCTCGTCCGGCAGATGTCAGAAACCGCCGGAATCTCAACTTCACCTTAAATAGAATCTCTCCTGTCGGCCCGAAGAAGATGAAGGTCCTTATCACCGGCGCTTCAGGGATGGTCGGAAGGAACCTCGTCGGATATCTCGATTCAAAGGGAATCCCCACGATCCCCACGGACCTGTCTGGCTGGGACGTCGTCGGCAACCTCCTCGACAAGGAGTTCGTCTTCACCAGGCTCGCCTCCTTGGACTTCGACGCAATCATCCATCTCGCGGCGATCACCGAGATCAAGAAGACCATCGAGGACCCGAGGCTCTGTTTCGAGGTCAACTGTGTCGGCACCCTCAACATGCTGGAGCTGGCGCACAGGAAGAAGGTGGCGCGCATACTCTGCGCTTCCAGTGCGAACGTCTTCGGCGCACCGAAGGTGAACCCAGTCAGCGAAGATGCGCCCTTCGACCCTCGCGTGCCCTACGACTACTCGAAGGTAATCTGCGAGAACCTCGCCCTCAGCTTCCACAGGACGAAGGCGCTTCCCGTGTCCTTGACGAGGAGCTGGCTCCTGTTCGGCGAATATGACCAACCCTCGCGGGCCACGATCCGTTTCATCAGGGCGTGCCTCAACGACGAACCGCTCACGCTATACAACGAGGGGAGAGACACGACCTCACCGACGCACGCCGTGAACTTCGCGAAACTTGCGGTTACCATTCTCACGGATGAAAGTTCGGTTGGCCAGGCCTTCAATTTCGGCGGCGAAAGGCCCGTCACGATAAGGGAACTCGCCGAGATGGTAAAGTCCTTGACTGGGTCGAAATCTAAACTCGTCCTTGCCCCTCCCCGGAGCGAACTGGAGAAGGAGCCCCAGGTCAGCTATCCCTCCCTCCAGAAAGTCACCACACTGCTTGGATTCAACCATGAGTTGTCGATGGAAGACGGCCTTAGAAGGACGATTACTTGGGTCAAGGGGCAACCTCGACCGTAAAGCCCGCCTTGCGGCACTAACCTCTACGACACGGCGAAACGTGGTTTTCTGGCGAGGTTGTTGCGATGGCGGGCGACCCGGGCCTTCACCCTGAGGCTTATCTAATACGAGAAACCATTCGGCATGAGTGAACTATACCGAGCCGTACATCCCAACTCCAGAAGACATCATACCGAAGATGCTTGCCTTGGCGTCCGTGAGGCCAAATGAGACTGTGTTCGACCTAGGCTCAGGCGACGGTAGGATGCTGATAATCGCGGCCAGAGACTTTCGGGCTAGAGTTGTAGGATTCGAGGTACGTAGGCGCCTTGTGAATGAATGTCGCAGGAAAGTGAAAAGCCTAGGACTGTCCCATCGAGTCACGATTTCACGAAGTAGCTTCAAGAAGGCTAGTTTGAGGAGAGCCGACGTTCTGGCCCTATATCTCTCTGGGTATACTCTGAACCAAATGGCACCCAAGTTCTTGAAAGAACTTAGGCCCGGAACGAGGATCGTAAACTTCGACTACGAGATTCCCAGCTGGACACCAGCGCGAGAGATTTCGGTCACGCCTGCAGGATGGAAGAAGCCTCATCCGATATACCTGTACGTGATGTAACCAAGACCGACAGCCCTGGTCCTAGGGGCGGATCGGGGATTAGGCCGATTCTGGAAATCTGTCTTGCCTAGGCAGTAAGAATCAGTTCTACCTTCACATCTTCAGGGATTCTCAGTTTCGTTATCTGTCTCATGGTCCTATCGTCGGGCTGAACGTCTAGTATCCGTCTATGGACCCTCAATTGCCAGTGGTCGAAGGTGTGGCTTCCCTCCCCTGTGGGCGACTTCCTCGTCGTGATCTTCAGCCTCTTCGTCGGCAGGGGTTGCGGGCCTCTGACCTTGACTCCAGTCTTGTCAGCTATGTCCCTGATGTCCTTCGCCACCTTCTCGAGCTCGGGAAGGTTGGTGGAAGTCAGCTTGATTCTGGCGAACTGGGCCATTTTCTTGCCAGTCCGCAGTCAGACCGTATTTAGAGATTTGTCCGGATTCAGATGGGGAAGCCCCATTTGCGGCCTTTCCCATAATCAAGGACTTGGATGCTCTTCGTCTCGTAATAGTGGTCCAGACCCTCGACCCCGTTCTCCCTCCCCAGCCCGCTCTGCTTGAACCCACCGAAGGGGACTTCCGCCCTCGAGATTGGCGGCGAGTTGACCCAGGTCGTGCCAGCTTCGATCTTCTCGGCTGCGTCGTAGGCCCTTCCCATGTCCTTCGTCCAGATGGACGATCCTAGGCCGTAGGCCGTATCGTTGGCCCTCTCGATGGCCTCATCCAGCCCCTTGACAACGAAGACCGGGAGCGCGGGCCCGAAACACTCCTCCTTGGCCATCTGCGCGTCATAGCTCACCTCGCCCAGGACGACGGGCATGTAGAAGACGCCCCTGCTGAATTTCTTGTCGGTCGGAGTCCCTCCTTCCACGAGGACCTGGGCCCCCCTACCGGTCGCATCGGCTACCATTGATTCGACTTTCTCTCTCTGTTCCGGCGTGTGGACCGGACCCATGTGCGTGGAACCCTCCATACCGTTCCCTACGACTATAGACTTCACCCTTTCGACGAAGCTCTTGAGGAACGACTCGGCGATCGATTCGAACAGGAAGAGTCGCTTCACCGAAGTGCAGGATTGGCCGCAGTTCCTGAACCTCCCCCACACCGCGCCCTCTGCCGCCAATTCAAGGTCCGCATCGTCGCAGACTATCATCGGGTCCGAACCTCCCAACTCAAGGGTGAGCCTCTTGATCTGTTTGGCCGAACCCTCCATTATCCGCCTTCCCGTTGCGGTCTCCCCAGTGAAGGCGATCTTTGAGACGCCCGGATTGTCAAGCAGCTCTTCCCCTACAATCGCACCGGGACCGGTCACCACATTGACGACTCCGGGAGGGAGTCCGGTCTTCATCAGTAGGGCGACCGCCGCGAGGTCCGTCAGCGGGGTCGTGCTCGCAGGCTTGACCACGAACGTGTTTCCCGCTGCCAGTCCGGGGGCGAGCTTCCATCCCATCAGCGACACGGGGAAGTTCCAGGGCAGAATCGCGCCCACCACGCCCACTGGCCTCTTTGTCACCACGAAGTACCCCTCTCCCGTGGAGAACGGGGTCTGCGCCCCTCGTTCCCTGCCGATCAACCCGGCGTAGTATTCGAAGCTGTTGGCGAAACTGTTGATTTCGCTCCGCGATTCCCGCAGCGGCTTGCCCTGCTCTGCAGTTAGGCTGGCCGCAAGCTCTTCGACGCCAGCCCTCACCGCATCGACGATTCTGAGCATCGCCCTCGACCTTTCGATGGCCGGCTTCCCCGACCATCCCTTGAAGGCCTCCTTTGCCGAGTCTACCGCCCTCTTTGCGTCTTCCCTGTCTCCCCTTGGAACCGAGTCCACCTTGGCTCCTGTCGCGGGGTTGTACACTTCGAAGGACTCTCGAGTATGCGAATCTGCCCACTCTCCGCCGATGATCATCTTCAATTTTGGTCTGGCCCTCGGCCCGCCTCCACCTCTGCTTAAGAGTTCTCGGCTACGCCCGCCACAGAGGACGACATTAAGAGGCGCGGAAGCGAAGGGGCTGACATTGCTCTACCACACCCGAAGGCGCGGGCCCAGGTGAATAAGCTCGGTTGAAGCGCAGGCTCCTAGAGCACAAGAAGCTCTTCCTCTTCGACCTTGATGGCGTCTTCTACAAGGGAAAGGAGAACACGGTCAAGATTGGCGGCTCAAGAGCCGTTGAAGCCGTCAGGGACCGGGGGAAGCTTCTGTACGTCCTCACCAACAACTCGACCGATTCCACCGAGACCATCTACGAACGACTGAGCAGGTTCGGGATTGGGGTCAGGATGGACGAGGTCCTAAGCAGCGCCAGGCTCACCGCGGAATTCATCCTGCAAAAGCATGGCAGGGTCTCCTACTTCCTGGTGGGCGAAGAAGGCCTCGAATCTGAGATGAAGCGATGCGGGCACCGCAGGTCCATGGGCGACAATGCCAAAGTGGTGGTCGTCGGCCTGGACCGCAACGTAACCTACGAGAAGCTCGACCAGGCTGCGAGGATTGCCAGGAACGGGGCGCCGTTGGTCGCGACTCATGCCGCCAGGTTCTACATGTACAATGACGGCCCCAGGATGGCGACTGGTCCTTTGGTCAGGGCGATCGAATACGCTTCGAACAAGAAGGCAACTGTCATAGGCAAACCCTCTCCATTGATGTTCAGGATTGCCCTCCGGCGCGCCCGCTGCAAGAGGGAGGACGCGGTGATGATAGGAGACCAGGTGGAGACAGACATCCTCGGAGCCTCTCGGGCAGGGATTGACTCGATTCTTGTAACAACGGGTGTCGACTCCGACGACAGGGGAATGGGGGCACTGGCCACAATCCCGAATGTGGACTACATCACCAGGCTCGTTTAGAATCACCAGGCCAACTTTAAATCCAATCGTCAGTTTCTCGGTCCTAACTTTGCAGCACACATCGACGAAGTCCCCTGCCAAGTGCGTCATCTGCGGCACCCCCGAGCCGGAGCCAGGCACCTATCCGATGGTGGTCGGCGTGGGAAGGGTCTGCCTCAAGGACGGCATGTCTAAGGTGAAGTGCGAGATTTGCGGGAACGAGGTAAAGCTTCTCACGTCGTCGAAGCTCCAGGGGAGGACCCTCTGCCTGGCGGACCACGTGAAAGAGGTCGAGAAGTTCAGGCAGCACCTCGTCGTCGGCTTCGACGAAGACACGGAACCAGCAGCCACTATCCTCACCAGGGCCTTCACAGAAGCACCAGAAGGATACACCCTCCTCGCTGTGAGGCGAGGACGGAATAGCACGCACCTCTGGGAAGCCGAATACGAAAAGACCGAGGTTTTTCAGATGCGCTGCAGCTAGCCGCCAACGCTGAAACTCAACTACTTTTCACATCTTTTCTTTAAATCGCCAGGGACAGACAATTCACATGAGCGAGAGGTTATGGCAAACGAAGAGATGCTAGTTCTGAACAAGCTGCTTCAGGAGATCGAAAACATGAAGCTTGGGTTGGACCCTGCAGTCCTTGCCGGCTGGTACAACAAGGTTGCAAGCGATGCCAAGGCGGAGGCCCCCCGCCACCTGGTAGACCTGATAGACGTGATACAGGACCCCATCCTCCCGATGAAGTTCGAGTTCAAGACCTCCCGGCGAGCCATCAAGTATGTGCTCGACGCCATCGACAGGAACCTCGACGAGATGCCAATGGCCACCAGACTCTACTTCCAGAAGCTCTCGGAGCTAATTCAGGCAGAAAGCCTCCGCTAGGGAATTGGATTCACCTTCCGAGTCTAGGTAGCTCAGCCTCAGTTCTTCGACCTTGCCAAAGAGTAGACGATGATGAAGAACCCGGCCGCCTGGCTCGCCGCCTGGATGGTTTCAACGGTCGTGAGGTCGCGGACGTCTGTGAAGTTGAACAGTACGCCAGCGACGACTGCGCCCAGCGTGACGAACCCGAACCCAAGACCCAGGAGGAGCATCGCTTCGCTCTTGGTCCTTCGGTAAGCACGAAGCGCATAGAACACGACCACGCTGCCGAAGACGAGTATCAACCCCTGCGCAAGGTTCAGATACAGTAGGTCCAATCCTACGCTTCACCTCCCCTTGGGATGATTAAAGCATGGGGCCGTTTCTCAATCATGGAAATCACCTCGAGACCTTCATCTCCAGCCACATGCGCCTCAACTTGTCGGCCACGTCTTCGTTGACTGTTACATCCACCTTAATCACCCCATTTTCAAAGCTGACGGCAACCGCTCTGTACGCGCTCCTGAGCATCTCGTACTTCTTACCGTCGGAGGTCACAATAATCCTCTCCACGACAAGGATCTGCGACGCAAGCAGTTCGTGGACCCTCCTGTAGCAGGTGCTCAGGGGGATGTCATTCTCCCTGCTCATGTCTTCCACGGACTTTGGAGAAGGGATGGCCGAGAGGAGGATCTTGCGAGAGTATTCGTCTGCCAGGCTCTGGATGATGGCCTGGGCCCGAGTTGGGTCTCCTATCTCCAGATCCGCTTACCACCAGGGCGCGACAAAGCCGCCAACGCATTCAGCCGCGAATCCGTTTCTTATTGAGCTTATTCAGCAGGTGAAAAAGTGGAGGTCAGAAGCAGGCTACTTCATCCTGCTT
>JACQFO010000005.1 GCA_016200025.1 Nitrososphaerota archaeon | reverse complement strand
CCCCGGAGAGACGCTCAACCTCTCGCCGAGGGAGTTGAAGGAGAGGGTCCTCGAAGTGCTCGAATTCAACGAGGCGCCCGACCCCAAGGCTCAGAGTCTGATCTTCAGGTATGCGGTGTATACGCCGCAGGAGGCGATGAAGGAGGTCCTTTCGATGACCCCGGACATCCGACTGCAGACCCTCCTCAGGGCGTTTCGGGTGGAGGACTACAAGACCGCGGCAGAGAACGCAGCCGAGGTCGGGAGGGAGATCAGGGGCGACGTAAGGGAGCTGGACGGGCTGGGAAGGGGAGCGGAGAAGCTGCGCGCCGAGCTCGAAGAGATAGCGAAGGACGAGGAGAGGCAGGGCACGGCGGTGGAATCGCTTCGCGCGTCGGAGGCGGAATCCGAGTCGGCGCTGGATGCGCTCAAGGCTCGGAGGGAGAAGCTCCAGGCGGACAGGGTCGGTCTGGAAAAGTCCCGTACGGAGGCGAGGATGCTGGAGGGGGTGTTGAGGGCGGGTGAAGGAGAGGTTTCGGACTTTGAGGAGGAGATTGCAGATTTGGAGGAGAGGATTTCCACGCTCGACGAGGAGCTCGAGGGGCCGAAGGCCAAGAGGGCGCCTGGGAGGAGGACAGTGGCACAACTGAAAGCAGAGGAGAGGAAGGCCGAATCGGAGGTGAAGAGGTTGACGGCTGTGAAGGCCACGATAAAGGCGAAGTTGGAGGACTACGGGACGATCATGGAGAAGGGCATCTGCCCGGTCTGCGACAGACCCGTCGAGGCGCACGACTTCGGACGCAGGATGGCGGCGAAGGACGAGGAGAGGAAGCACGCCTCCGTAGAGCTAGAGAGGGCCGAGGGGGAACTCGACCGGCTGAGGCACGACCGGGAGGCCGCGGAGGAATTCGCAGTCGCGAAGCAACAAGCCGTAGAAAAGGGAAAGGAAAGGGACAGGATGTCGAAGAGCCTGACGAGGGGGAAGAAGGGGAAGGAGGCTGCAAAGAGGAAGATGCAAGAAGCCTCGACGAGGCTGAAGGAGCTCGGAACGGAGATCGGACGCCTGGAGGAGGTTTCTGCCGGCCTGGCCCAGACGGACAAGGGAATCAGACAGGCCGAGGAGACCCTTCGGAAAACGAGGGACAGGATTGCGGGAGTCGTAGAGAGGATGAGCCATTCAGCAGACCTGAAGGTCAAGCTCAGAGAGGAGATTGCGGCGAAGGAAAGGGCCGCGACCAAGAGGGCGGCGCTGGCGGAGGACGAGGTCTGGTTGAACGGGTACTTCGTCCCCACCGTGGAGCTGATAGAACGCTCCGTGCTCGCGACCATCAACCAGGACTTTGGGGCCCTGTTTCAGAAGTGGTTCTCGATGCTCGTGGACGACCCCGACAAGGAGGTCAGAATCGCGGACGACTTCAGTCCGACGGTCACGCAGGGCGGCTACGAACAGGATGTAGGGTACCTGAGCGGAGGGGAGAGGACGAGCGTGGCCCTGGCATACAGGCTCGCCCTGAACTCGATGGCCCAGAGGGTCTCGGCAGGGATGCGTTCGGACCTCCTCATTCTCGACGAGCCCACGGACGGGTTCAGCAGGGAGCAGCTGGGGAACGTAAGGGAGGTCCTCGACGACCTGGGGTGCCCTCAGGTGATTATAGTGTCGCACGATAAGGAGCTCGAGAGTTTCGCGGACCAAATATTCCGGGTCAGGAAGTCCGGGGGCGAATCGACCATAGAAGCACCGGGCGCTAGGTAGACTCGGGCTCGACTCTCTTGCGCAGCCTCAGAATCTGAGAGGTTCCGCGCAGGACCTCCTTCGCACCTCCCCCCTTGTACTTCCTGTAGGCGAGCTCCCAGTCAGCCCTGGCGAGGAGGATTGTGACAGCCAATGTCAGAAGGATGATGAGGATTGTCGCCGGGAGGGCGTCTGCCCCGAGGTAGGGGCCGGCGAGCTGAAAGTACGCCATCCCGAGGTATGCGACGGCTGTGGAGAGTATGACCTTGCCGAGGGTGTTGATTGCCATGAACCGCCAGAAGGGGAACTTCACCATGCCCAGCGGGACCAGGTAGATGTCGTCGGGGAGGGGCGTCACGGCGAAGATGAAGACCCCGAGACCCCCATAGCGGCCGATGAAACGGCCTAGGAATTCGAGGTTCCTCTGGGTCCCGGCGCCCGAGACAAGGTAGCCCGACCTGCCCAGGAAGTAGGAGGTGGCCTTCCCGAGGGCCCCGCCGACGCCAGCAGCAACGCCGAGGGCGACGGGGTCGAGGCTCCCGCTCAGGAGGATGACCACGATCAGATAGGGGACGGGCAGGAACGGGACGACGCTCCCGGCCAGCGAGGCGAAGAAGACGCCGAGGTATCCGTAGCGGATGGCGAGGTCGGTGAGGAAGAGTGTGAGAGGATCGGCCATGTTATGGGAGCCGGGGGGTCTGGTGATAAGCTTAGTCCGCGGCCGGACCACGGAGTTTAAACTCATGAAGCGCGCGTCGTCCGATCGTCACCTTGGCGAAGAAGATAGCGTGGCTCTCCAGCGTCATGCCCTCCTCGGTCACGGGCCTCGAGGAGGACGCCGCGAGGTCCATCGAGGTGGTGGAGAACCCCCCGGCGTGGATGTGCCTGAGATGCAGGGGCGCGAAGCTCCTGTGCGGAAAGCCGAGATGCCCGATCATAGTCAAGGCGCAGGCGCTCGCGAGGCAGCCCCCCGCGATGTCGACGAACGAGATAGACGGGGCCTCGCCGCCGGGAGTCTTCGTGGGGAGGTTGGGCTACCCTAGGGTTTCAATCGGGCCCATGGTGCCTCCGCAGTACGGGGACACCGCAATCCTGGACACACCCGAGGAGTGGCTCGGGAAGTCTGTGGACCAGATCGTGGACTACCGGTACTCGCTGGTGAGAGGGAACACGAGGGCGAACGTCGAGGACGCGCAGGACCCTGGGAGGCTCCTGACTATGCTGCAGGAGCTGGCCATGGCCAGCAGGCCAGTCGACACGGAGCTCAAGCTGACCAAGCCCCCTAGGAAGATACTGATGCTGAGTGAGGACTCGCAGCCGTTCGGGCCGTCTGCGCCGCTGGACAGGTTCAAGATCCAGAACCCGTCCGTGGACAGGAGGATCGAGACCGCCTACTACGACCGCGACCTGAAGGCAACGGACGCGGTGGAGAGGCTATACTCAAAGGGAGTCCTGGTGAGCAGGATTCAGAAGGCGTTCAGCCTTGGGATGTTCGGGGACGGGGCGAGGAGGAGGATAGTCCCGACAAGATGGAGCATCACTGCGGTGGACAGCTCGATCGGGTTGAGTCTGCTGGAGACGGTCAAGCACAGGCCAACGATAGACGAATACAGGGTGTACAGCTTCGGAGTCTACGACAACCAGTACGTCGCGATCCTTCTGCCGGAGCCTTGGAGGTTCGAATGGATCGAGGCTTGGTTCCCGAACACCACCTGGAACCAGTTCACGTCTGCGCCGTACATGATAGGCGACTACGAGGAGTACTCTGGGAGGAGCAGGTACGCGAAGGTGGGAGGATGCTACTATTCGACGAGGCTGGCGGTCGCCGAGGCCCTCGACCGGGAGGGAAGGCAGGCGGCTGCGATTGTGCTCAGGGAGACGTACCCGGGGCTCATCATGCCCCTTGGGGTCTGGAACGTAAGGGAGAGCATCAGGGAGCTGATGAGACAGGGATACGAGAAGCACGAGACGTTCGCGGGTGCGATGGACTCGGCGCTGGCGAAGTTGAGGATAGCGAAGTCCAAGTGGGTCAGCGAGAGCGTCTTGATTTCGAGAGAACTGACTCAGAAGAAGATCACGTCGTTCTAGGGACGGGGAGGAAACGATTGGTCCTCTTTTGAGAAGCATAAATGCTGGGTTTCATCGGTCCAAGAAATCGAAATGACCAGGAGACTGTTCTGGGAAGACATGTATGCCCGAGAGTTCGACGCAGTGGTAGTCTCAGTCGAGGGGGCCAAGCTCGTCCTCGACCAGACGGCCTTCAACCCGAGGGGAGGCGGGCTCGTGTCGGACACCGGGACCATCGCGGGCGCTAGGGTCGTAGAGGCCTTGAAGGAGGGTGATGAAGTCGTGCACGTGCTCGAAGGGCCGTTCGGACAGACCGCGGGCACAGCCGTCCGCGGGGTCCTCGACTGGGAGAGGAGGCATCGGATAATGAGGATGCACACGGCGGCGCACATCCTGAGCTCCGTGGTGAACCAAGAGACGGGGGCGCTGATTACAGGGAACCAAATTGGACCCGAGGAGTCGAGGGTCGACTTCAACCTGGAAGACTTCGACAGGGACAGGCTTTCGCACTACGTCGAGAAGGTCAACGACGCAGTGGCGAGGGGCCTGGAGGTGAAGACCTACTTCATGAAGAGGGAGGAGGCCCTGGCGACGCCTGGGTTCGTGAAGCTTGCGGGCGCGATGCCACCGTCGGTCGAGATGCTCAGGATAGTGCAGATCGGCGACGTGGACACCCAGGCTGACGGCGGGGTCCACGTGAAGAACACGAGGGAGATAGGGAAGCTGGTGGCGCTGAGGACAGAGAACAAGGGGAAGGCCAACAGGCGGATGTACTTCACGGTAGAGTAGGCAACCCCTAATAGCGTGCGAGGGAGTTCGAAGTCTGTTGACAGCGGGGAGTTTCGCGGAGGCACTGTCTGGAGAGCAGGAGGTCCAGATCACCGTTGTGAGGAGGAAGGACGGCAGGAGGAGGACGCTGCCCGTTTGGTTCACTTTGCAAGACGGAGTGCTGGAGCTGCTCCCGATGTACGGGCTCAAGACCATGTGGTTCAGAGACCTGGAGGAATCTGGGACGATGGAGATCAAGGCGGGGAATCAGACCAGGGTTGTCAGTCCCCAGGTCCTCAAGGACACCAAGACCGTGGACAGGGTCAAGGGAAGGTTTAGTCTGAAGTACGGGGATGGAGAAGTGAGAAAGTACTATCCCGCTTCAGAAGTCGTGCTGAAAATCTCGCTGTAGGACTAGCGCCTTCGGGCGACCCAAAGAGGCATCCGCTTCGCGGTGCAGTTGCCGCAGTAGGTCCTCATGAGCCTGCTTGGCTCGTCGAACAGAGTGGTCGAATGGGACATGCACACCTGCTGGCCGCACTCAGCGCATGAAGCCACTGCGTGACCCTTGCAAACCGAACACCTTGCCAACTTTTCTCACTCTTGATTCTTTGCGCCCACGAAACACAGTCCGGGCCTCATCGAGCTTTTGCAAGGTCGTCAGAGGGGGCGAGCCGTGCGGAGTTGACGCAAGGACGATAGGTACGGTTCTGGTTAATAAATGCGAGCCTGTCTGACTCTGCTTGACATCTGGGGAATCATTAGACCGGGAGTTTGACTTCACCATTGAACTTCGGAACTCCTCTCGCCTCCAACGCCTTGGAGAAGTCCGAGGCCCTGGCGGCTGGGACCATCGGGGTCATCGTCTTGGAGTTGCCGTCTGCGTCGCAGATGACGATGGCAGCCATCGCTCCCTTTCCGGGGACGACCGAGTACAGCATCTCCTCTCCCACGGGCGTCCATTCAGTGATGCCGATTTTGAGGAAGAGCATCGGGTAGCAGGGGCCCGCAACCTCCTGGAGGACGTCGATCGCGTCCTTGACCCTCGACCTACCCTTCTGGACCGCCTCGAAGTAGTCCATGCCTATCCACCTAGGTACAACAGGGTGAAGACCCCGGCGAGTGAAAGTACGAGTCCGAGGGCCTGGTTCTTCTCGAGCCTCTCCTTCAGAAAGACCATTGCGTAGGCCGAGGCCACGGCGCCGCCCATGCCCGACAGCGCGGCGACAATGGGAAGGGAGTCGACCGCCACTGAGATCCCGTAGCTGAAAGCGAGGAACCCCACGGCCTCCAAGAAGCCCATAGCGACTATCGTCCCCGACAAGTTCTGTCTGGAGGGCCTCAGGGCCTGATGGAGGAGTGGGGCAAGTATGAAACCCGTTGCGACGCCGACGGCCCTTAGCAACACCGGTGGCAGGGCGTAGCCCAAAAGTGGGGCGGAGTAGCCGAGGGCTACATAGACCAGGCCGAAGAAGAACGAGGAGCTCACCGCGGATTCAACCCCGGTTCTGAGGTTGGGAGCGCCCCGGCCTCGGACGAAAGCCCTCAACTCCGAGAGGCGCGTCGACAGCAGGACGACGCCGAGTATGATTCCCGAAATCGCGAGGGCCTGCGTCTGGGCAAGTATGGTCCCAAGTATCAGAATCGAGAAGACAGCGGTGACTGCAGGATAGGCGTAGGCAATCGGTGCAACTACGGAGACGACCCCCTTGTGGAATGCGCGATAGAGGAAGATGAAAGCAAGGAAGTTCAACAGTCCCGCCCCGACCAGGATGAGGGTAGGGATGGGCGCGAGCTCAATCGTCGGAGTCAGCAAAGGGAGCAGCGCGATCAATATTACGAAGGTGACGAGGTGCGAATACACGACTGTGGGGTAGTAACCCACCTTCTCCGACTGCCGCCTGGAGAGGTAGTCCGCCGTGCCCCAACAGAAGGCCGCTGCGAGTCCGAAGATCACAGGAGTGTAGACCATGTGATGTTGCGGGCAGTCTGCGCCTCTTCGGGTTTAAGAGGAGTCCCATGACTGGGCGTCATGTTTGAAGATAGATGTGGAGGTGGCCGTCGGGTCGCCCTCGGAGATTCCGAGGCTGGCGCGCGTGGCGGAGGAGATGGGGTTCGACTGCTTTTGGGCGAACGAAACGAAGCACGACCCGTTCGTCCAGGTCGCCCTCGCCTCGGCGAACACGAAGACAATAGGCGTGGGGACCTCCATCGCCCTCGCGTTTACCAGGAGCCCCACCACCCTGGCTTACACGGCCTGGGACCTGCAGAGGCTTTCGGAGGGCAGGCTGATACTTGGGCTGGGCAGCCAGGTCAAGGGGCACCTGGAGAGGAGGTTCGGGATGAAGTGGGAGAGCCCCGCCCCGAAGATGAAGGAGGTCGTCCTGGCGCTCAGGGCCGTCTGGGGGGCGTGGCAGAGCGGAGGGAAGCTCGATTTCAGAGGGAGGTTCTTCCAACTGGACCTGATGACCCCGTTCTTCAGCCCGGGGCCCATCAAGAGCCCGGGGATCCCCGTGTACCTGGCCGGCGTCAACGAGGGAATGTGCAGGGTCGCCGGGGCCGTCGGCGACGGATTGCACGTTCATCCTCTTCACACGGTGAGGTATCTGAAGGAGGTCGTCGAGCCTGCCATTGGGGCAGGGCTCTCCAGGTCCGGCAGGCGGAGGGAAGACTTCTCTGTCGCGGCCTCGGTGTTCGCGGCCATGGGGAAGGACAGGGAAGAGGTGCGCAAGGCAAAGGAGGCGTGCAGGGAGCAGATCGCATTCTACGCCTCGACCAGGACCTACCGGAAGCTGATGGAGTTGCATGGGTGGGGAGACGTCTGCGACAGGCTTCACGAGCTATCGGTCAAGGGAGAGTGGACGAAGATGCCCTCGGTGGTAGGGGACGAAGTGCTCGAGGCCTTCGTGGTGGAGGGGAGGAGCGACGAGCTGGCTGAGGTGCTGGTCAAGAGATACGGGGGCTCCGTCGACAGGGTAAGGCTGTATCAGCCCTTCGATGGCGGAGAGGACTGGCGAGGCCTGGTGGAGGGGTTTAGAGCTTGACGCTGATCTCCACGGCGTCGGGCTCCTCGATGCCCGCGCCGTACCTGTAGGACGTTGCCTCTTTGTAGGTGCTCCTGTACTTGCCCGAGTTCCGGACATGTTCCAGGTACTCCGCGACTTCGTTGGCGTGGGACCTGACGTTGTCGGCCACCACGACGCTCCCCTGGTGGAGGAGCCTCTCGGAGGACCGGAGGTAGGCAATGTACTCGTCCTTCGCTGCGTCGAGGAAGAGCATGTCGAAGGTGCCTTCGAGTTTGGGAAGTATGGACTTGGCGTCTCCCACCATGACTTCGATTCGGTCGGTGAGGCCCGCCTTCTCGATGTTCGAGCGAGCCACCTTGGCCATGTCTTCCCTGACCTCAACGCATGTGATCTTCTGGCCCTTCTTGAGGTGGCGACCCATCCTGATTGCGCTGTACCCAACGAGTGTGCCCACCTCGAGAATGCTCGCCGGCTTGTGCTCCTTGACGACCTCGTCGAGGAAGACCCCCCTTATCGGGCCGATAATCGGAAGTCCCTGCCTCGGGGCTACCTCCTCGATGGACTTCAGGACGTCTTCGGGGCTCATGGAAGGGCTGAGGCCCCGGCCTCGTGTAAATCTGTCGGTACCTCCAAAACTGGGCAGGGCAATCTTTTATAGCGGAAAGGGGGCGTCTACAATGAGAGATTTTGTCGACCGAGCAAGTAGACATCAGGGAAGTGCAGAAGCAGGTGTCGAAGGTGGTCGACCCTGAGATAGGAATGCCAATCGTCGAGATGAACCTCATCGACAAGCTGGACGTCAAGGACGGGGGAGTCGACGTGGAATATCATGCCACGACCCAGTTCTGCCCGCCTGTCTTCGCGCTCAAAATATCGCAGGACCTGAAGGACAATCTGATGCAGGTAAAGGGTGTGAAATCGGTCAAGGTAGTGGTTACCGGCCACTACTTCGCAGACGCCATCAACCGCCAGGTCAACAAGCCTGCAGGAGGGCAATCGGCCCCGCCTGCAGAGCAGACTCCAAAGCAGTAGCTAGAGAAGGGAGATGGCGGCCGCGAGGGCCCCGACCTTGGCACTCATCCTGTCCCCGGACCCGCATAGTACAACTGCATCGCCTTCTGAGGGCGAGAGCTCCTTCCTCAAGGTCGACCAGGGGTTGGTCGGAAAATCTCTTTCGCAGTTGGAGGAGCCGCCTGGGATCGTAAACCTCCCGCCCTGAATCGTGTATGTGGTTGCGCCGCTCGCGCCAGCCTTAATCGCAGCGTCGCGCTGTTCGATGCCAGACCTGACATCGGAGGCCCTTCCCCTGACGGCGAGAGCTGTCTGGGATTCGCCGACGGTCAGTTTGGTGCCGGTGAGCGACGCCATGGGGGAGAGCTTCCTGGAGAGCGAGGCGTAGACGCGCTTTCCGCCTTCTGTCAGATGGCACCCCGAGGCGCTGGCGTCCGCATACCCCTCTTCCCTGAGTTTCTTGAGGATGGTGCGAATGGCTCCTTCGCCGAGGCCGGACTGGGAGGCGAGCGATTGCCTTCCTATCTTGCCGCTGTGTCCTATGGTCAAGAAGGCGAGCAGGATGTGGGGCCGGTCAAAGGTCGGGGAGGGGCCCGGTGCGCGCCGGTCGGCAATGCTCAGGAGGCCGGCCACTGAATGCAACTCGTACGAAAGGATACACACTTCTCTATAACTCGTTTTCGCTCCATGAGGGTCGGCGAGGGCTTTTATACTGGCTGGCTGGATTATCCATCCAGCATGCGGAGGTCGAAGGAGCTCGCAGTGATAGCGGTCTTCTCCTCGCTGATAGTTGGATCAGACTTTGCGCTCTATCCTTTCTACAACGTGAAGCTCCTGGACACTCTCGTCTTCGTGGCCGCCTACGCCTTCGGGATGAGGGTCGGCGCTAGCATTGCGGTCATATCGGAGACGGCCTGGAGCTTCGCGAGCCCGATAGGAATGGCTGGGGCGATCACCCCCTTCCTCGTGGCTGGAGAGTTGCTCTTCGCGGTTGCTGGCTGGTGGGCCTCCAAGGTGTGGGGGGACCGTGCCAAGCTGTTGACCCCCAACTCGATCTTCATCGGTGCCCTGATGCTCGTCTGCGCGTTCCTTTGGGACCTCGAGACCAACATGGCTACGGCCTTGCTGGTGCCCAGCTCCCTCTTCTTGGAGGTGATGGTAGCTGGGATCCCGTTTGCAGCAGTCCATGAAGCCGCAGATTTCTTTCTGGGGATGGCAGTGGCACCGGCGGCAATCCTAGCCATTCCGAAGCTGATGCGGGGGAAGGCCTAGGTTGGTGGCCAGGGGGACTTTGTACGGAGTGGTGGTGGTCCTGGTCGCGGGGATTCTCGTGACATCCACTCTGGCGACCCAGTACTATGGACTCTACAGGGCTGAAGCGTCCGACTCTCAGAGGCACCTGGACGAACTGAGCTTCGCGCTGACGAGGTACGACTCTCTTGCCACTTCGTTCCGCGCTTCGCTGGCGGACTACGACACGACGCTTTCCCTTTTGGCGAATGCAGTCGCCGATGCGAATACGAGCTCGCCGGCTTATCTCAACGCCAGCAGGGCCCTGCCCGCCCTCTGGAGTTCGTATCAGACCCTTGCGAGTGTCGGTGGGGGCAGGCCGCTGACTTACCAGATGAAGATGAAGGTGGACTTTGGGAACGGGACCGATAGGTGGTACAACGACACTGCAATTCAGCCCGGATGGAATGGGTACATTGCGACCCTGGTCCTCCTAGATGGGAAGGTCCAGGCCACCTGGTACCCCCAGTTCGGGGAGCACTTTGTCACCGGAATCGGGGGTCTCGCAAGCGGCGATTCCAATTCCTGGTTCGTCTGGCGGTACGGATCCAACGGCTGGGAATCGTCACCCACGGGAGTGGATTCGATTCCAATCTACAATGGAACTTTGCTGGCATGGACGCTCTGCCCCTATGACGTCAACTTCAATCCTACCTGCAGGCCCTAGCGAGAAACTGACAGGAAGCTAAGTGTGGAAAGGCAGTCTTCGGAGTCCGGAGTATACCTTGGGCCCGTGGGCTAGCCCCTATGGAGGCTTCCTATCTTACTGAGAATAGAGAAGGGGCTCCCTTGAGTCGGATCCCCTTGGGACCGTCCAGCCTTATGTGCCTGCGTCTGCTCATTGTGCTCACATTGGGGGACCTGAGAGTTGAAGAGTGAAATCAAGGAATCCTGACCATCAGCTCAACTGCCGCTAATTGGTCCAAGGGCTTAAGTCGGCACCCGTGCGCCGCGGCTTGCCTTGATACAATCCGAGGAAGCCATGAAGACGTCAGTGGTTGCTTTGATCCTAGACAAGAGGCCCGAGGACGCCATAGAAGTCCTTTGCAAGTGGTTCAGGGTCAGGAGACCGAAGCTCGGGGTGGGGGTAGTGGAGGGTAGGACAAAGGGCGTCGCTGCCGTCTACTCGGTGAGGAGGAAGGAGATTCTAGCAGCGAGGAGAGAGTACCTCTACGACCCGTTCGTCATCGTCCACGAATTCTATCACCACCTGCGGTCGCGGAGCGGAAAACACAGGGGGACGGAGAAGCAGGCAGACAGGTTCGCCCTGGACTTTATCGCGGCCTACCAGAGGGCGGTCGCGGCCCTAGCTGCTTTGAATGGCGAGGGCCAAGCATAGTCAGAGGCCGACAGCGGACCAGATGTCATCGTCGTCGTCGAGGCTGGTGAACCCGCACCTATCGCACTTCGTGCCACGGATCTTCGTCGCTTTCTCACCTTGTCCCACGGTCCGTTCATATTCCAGCATCTGTCCGGCGTGGCACCTGTCGCAGAACACAGTTCCAAGGCGGAGGGTCGGAGGTTTAAAGTTCGACCTCGAGGCAAAGGTTTAGTGAGTAGGATGGGCGCAGGCGAGAATGGCATGAAGAAGATCGTCTTCAGTTCCCCCAGCGCCGGGCCAGAGCAG
This sequence comes from Nitrososphaerota archaeon, assembly GCA_016200025.1. Lineage (GTDB taxonomy): Archaea > Thermoproteota > Nitrososphaeria > Nitrososphaerales > Gagatemarchaeaceae > UBA183. Next base: position 207 of record JACQFO010000005.1, on the reverse strand, counting down.
TGCGTCTTTTGCAGGATAGTCTCGAGGAAGGCGCCCTCGAGCATAGTCTACGAGGACGAGCGCTACATCGCGTTCCTTGACGCGTTTCCCTTTTCGCTGGGGCACACATTGGTCTGCCCGAAGGCCCACGGGGAGACCATCTGGGACATGGGCGAGCCGGAGATAGCAGAGCTCTTTCAGGTGGCCTCCAAGGTCTCGAAGGCCGTG
>JACQFO010000046.1 GCA_016200025.1 Nitrososphaerota archaeon | reverse complement strand
TATCGAACTCTGTGTGCTGGGCCATGCTCGGGACCTCGACGTGCAGGATGTAGTCCTGGATTCCCTGCTTGACTTCGCTCCCGTCCTTCACCGGGGTCAGCGAAGCCGAAATGAACTTGCCCTCGGCCTTGAACTTCCGCCACAGCGGAAGCACTTCCTTTTCGAAGAGTCGCTCGAACTCCTTGGCCTTGCTCACATCGAACCTCAGTATTATCGCGTTTGTCTGGGACATGCCTCCGAGTTTATGGTAGCCCTATTCAAACTTCATCCCATTCAGGCGTGACGTCTGCCGCAAACGCTTTTTGAGCGGCTCTAGGGGATTTGCGCAATGGGCGCAGAAAACAGGAGGATCTTCCTCATCGATGTCGATGGAACCGTCTGCGAGCACATCGGCAATGAAGAGGGGCCTGAGAGGATGAGGGTGGCGCGACCCTTCGAAGACTCGATCAGGGAAGTCAACAAGTTGTACGACGAAGGCCATTACATCTGCTTTTTCACCGCCAGGCTGGAGAAGCACAGGAAGCCGACCGAAGACTGGCTGAGAAAGCACGGCGTCAAGCATCACCAGGTCATCTTCAACAAACCGAGGAAGCTCCCCCCATACTCTGAGTACCATTTCATCGACGACGCCCATGTGAGGGCTACGACCTTCAAGGGAAAGTTCACCAGGTTCGTCAAGAAGAAGGTCGAAATCGACGCCTTCGAAGACTGAGGCCTCCCTCAACCTAGGAAAGCGGGCCCGGTGGGAGTTGGTTGGAAAACCGTGTCAGTATTGGATTTGAATCGAGATTGACAAAAGTCATGCTCGGAGCCTGCCTATGGAGGAAAGATGACTGCAGTCCACATATCCCTTGGCTGCATCCACTTGCTCTTGGTCGGCTGTAATGAAGGGGGCAGACAGAGACTTGGCTAGCGCTAGGTAGGCGGCGTCATAATATGTGAGTTTCTTCCTCCTTCCGAGAAACATCGCCTGCTCAGCTTCTTCTTCTCTAAGGTCGACGAGTTTCGGTGCGAGTCTCACCAAAAGTCTTACAAGAGAAAGAGCCTTTCTCGCCGAAACATTGGGATTCTTCCAAATGGAGTTGGCAACTTCGAAGTGGAGGAGGGTGGGCGCCACGAGTTCCATGTCGCCAGTAATCCACGCCTTTCTGAGTGCGATGGCTTCAGATTCATTTGCTTCGCCTCTGTTGAACCACTTCGCGACAACGCTGGCGTCGACGACGCAGGTCTCAGCCGTGCTTTCTAGCCTCCCTGATCGCTTGTAAGCTGTCGAATCCGGGCCTGACCGAGGCTACGATTCGTTCGAGGTCTTCGTCAGCCTTTCGTCTCTGATTCGTCTCGAGCCTTGCCAAGATCGCTTCGCGCAGCTCCTCACTCCAGTTCACTTTCGCCCTTTTCATCTGTTCCTTGAGCTCCTTTGGCACCCTGACTGTGATCAATGAATCGTCCATCGTATATACAGGAGCTATACAAGATATTAAGCCTTACCGATATCATCGGGGGATTCCATGTAGGGGTCTCCGAAAGTAGGTGGGCCGGGTAGGTCAGTCCTCAAACTTGTTCTGAAGTGCATTGTGGAGGTCGGGCCGCACAAAGGAGGCCAAACAACGCCTCTGCCCTGAAGATTGAAATCTTCCCTGCGGGTACAATCTTGCCATCGCGAATTGGACGTAAAGGTAAGGAAAGGGAGAGTCTCGGACTTTGCGAACATTGCGAGGAGTTATTGGAAACCTGAAGTCCCGTGGGATCCAATCGCGAATCCTAGGATGCTCAAAGAACACGTCGGTGCGAAAGGCTTCCTTGTCGCCGAAACTGACGGGGAGTTCGCCGGCTTCCTTCACTACCTTGTCGGGCAACATCCTTGGTTCGACAAGGGGACTTCGAAGTATGGTCAGATCTTGGAATTGTTTGTGAAGACCAAATTCCAGGGACAAGGGATTGGTCAGATCATGTTGGAGCGAGCGATCACCGACCTAAAGAGAAAAGGTTGCTCCACAATCTACACGCATACGGATGAAACCAACGAAGTTGCTTTGAAGCTCTATGCCAAGACTGGCTTTAGGCCGTTTCTTAAGACGTTTTATCTAAAACGAAGATCCGAATCATGAAACGGAGAGACTTGGATTTGGACGGGCCCGGTGGGATTTGAACCCACGACCTCTGCGAGCCAGACTCTCTACAGCTTAGAAGGCTGCCACGCTATCCGTACTTCGCTCACAGCATGGATCTGCGCTACGGGCCCATGTAGCGTCATCCGAGGTTTCGTCATAAGCTTTTGCAGCCTCCGCACGCCTCTTGGGCCCTTGAAAGGTACACGAATTCGGAAGGTTTTATCCCGCCGAGGACGGAGCGGGGGCCCTTGGCCTCCACTCAGCAGCGCCTCTTCGGGACCAACGGGGTCAGGTTCGTGCCCGGCGTCACCCACGACCTCGACTTTGTGATCAGCCTCAGCGAATCCATCGGGACCTACTTCGGCGATGGCGAGGTCCTGGTAGGCTGGGACGGGCGCATCTCAAGCCCCGCCCTCTCCAACGCAGCCGTCTCGGGCCTGATGAGCTCCGGCAGGGACGTGGCGGAGGCCGGCCTGGTGCCCACTCCTGCGCTTCAGTACTCCGTGAAGAAAATGGGCTTCAAGGGAGGCCTGATGGTGACCGCCTCCCACAACCCCGCCCAATACAACGGGCTGAAGGTGTCGGGCCCTGACGGGGTCGAGATACCCCGGCTCGACGAGCAGAGAATCGAAAAGATCTTCTCCGACCACTCTCAGACCAGGGCCGACTGGAAGGCCGTCGGAGTCGCTCGCGCCGAGCCTTCGGTCGTCAGGAACTATCTCCGGGGGATTGCTTCGAGGGTCAACACGAAACTCATCTCAGGCAGGAAATTCACCGTGGTCATGGACGCCGGCAACGGCGCCCAGTGCGTCGCTGCCCCGCAACTCCTCGAGTCCCTGGGCTGCAAGCTGATAACGCTCAACTCCGTCGTGGACGGTTCCTTCCCAGGCAGGGGACCAGAGCCGACGCCCGATTCCCTGAGGGACCTCTCGCTGGCCGTGAAGTCCGTGGGCGCTGACCTGGGCGTAGCCTTCGACGGCGACGGCGACCGCTCCATGTTCTGCGACGAGGGAGGGAGAGTCCTCTGGGGCGACCAGACCGGGTGCCTGCTTTCAGACTACGTCATGGAGAAGAACCCCGACGCCACAGTAGTCACTTCCGTCGGGAGGACCCAGGCGATCGAGGTCGGCGCGAAGAAGAGAAAGGCCAAGGTGATCAGGACCAG
>JACQFO010000045.1 GCA_016200025.1 Nitrososphaerota archaeon | reverse complement strand
GAGAAGGACAAGCTCCTCGCCCAGTTTACAACTGACAATTAGTTTTGGAACAGAAATCGAACGGCGTAAGCCTGATGAGCGCCATCCTGAACAATATCCCAGCGGAGGCTCAGATAACCAGGATAGAGTATGAAGGTCCGCGCATCGCCCTCTACACCAAGAACCCCGGGTTCCTCCACAAGAACAGCTACGTCATCTCCGAGATCGTCAACACCCTCAAGAAGCGGGTCGTCACCAGGACCGAGAAGTCGATCCGAAGGCCCGAGAGCGAGGCGAGGCAGGCCCTCGAGAAGCTCCTCCCCCACGAGGCCGAGGTCTCGAACTACTTCTTCGACGACGCCCTTGGCGAAATAACCCTCGAGGCGGGGAACCCCAAGGTCCTCTCCCAGGAGGCGGGCTTCGACCTGGGGAACGCCATGGACCAGACCGGCTGGAAGGTCAAGGTGAGGAAGGCCCCCCACATCAAGTCGACGGCCATACAGAACGTCTACTTCGCCATGAAGTCTGGGAGCGAAATCAGGGAGAAATTCTACCGGGAGCTGGGCGAGGCCATCTTCAGGCCGAGGCTCACTTCGGCCGAGCACGTCACAATCAAGACCCTCGGCTCCTTCCAGGAGGTAGGAAGGTCCTGCCTGCTCGTCGAGACGGCGGAGAGCAAGGTCCTCCTCGACTGCGGGATACACCCCGGTTCCAGGAACTCCTGGGACGCCTACCCCAGGCTCGACTGGGCCGACATCTCGCCCCGCGACCTCGACGCCATAGTGATCAGCCACTCTCACCTGGACCACATGGGCTTCCTGCCTGCGATGTACAAGTACGGCTACGACGGCCCCGTCTACTGCACAGAGCCGACCCTGCCCTTGATGACCCTCCTACAGAACGACTTCGTCAAGATCGCCCAGATCGAAGGCGGTCGCCTGATCTACGACCAGAAGGACATCCGCGACGCGATCCAGCACGCAATAACCCTGCCCTACAGCCTTGTCACTGACATCTCGCCCGACATCAAGCTCGTCTTCAACAATGCCGGCCACATCCTCGGCTCGGCCACCGTCCACCTTCACATCGGCGACGGGGCGCACAACATCGTCTACACCGGGGACTACAAGTACGGCAGGACGCAGCTCTTCGACTCGGCGACCTGGAACTACCCCCGCGTCGAGACCCTCATCACTGAGAGCACCTACGGCGCCAAGGAGGACATCATGCCCATCCGCGAGGAGGTGGAAATGAACTTCGTCAACGCGATCAACAGCACCCTCAAGGGCGGGGGCAAGGTCCTGATCCCGACCCCGGCTGTCGGAAGGGCCCAGGAGATCCTCCTTGTCATCGACCAGTACATGAGGAACAAGGTCCTCGTCGAGGCCCCGGTCTTCATGGAGGGGATGATCTCTGAGGCGACCGCGATCCACGTCTCATACGCCGAGTACCTGTCCAGGGAGCTGAGGACCAAGATTCTAGACGAAGGGGTCAACCCGTTCAAGTCGGAGTACTTCACCGAGGTCGAGCACCCCTCTGACAGGGAGGAGGCCTACAGAGAGGGCCCGGCCATCATAATGGCCACGTCGGGCATGCTCGAGGGCGGCCCGGTCCTCGACTATTTCGAGAACCTCGCGCCTTCGGAGAAGAACAAGATCATCTTCGTGTCCTACCAGGTCCAGGGCACCATCGGCAGGAGGGTCCTCGACGGCGGCAGCCAGGCGAGCCTCATGGGGCAGGACGGGAAGATCAAGATAGTCGACGTAAGGTGCGGCGTCCAGAAGATCGAGGGGTTCTCCGGCCACAGCGACTACAACCAGATCATCCGCTTCGTCGGAAAGGTCAGGCCCAAGCTGCAGCTCGTCCTGGTCAACCACGGGGAAAAGCGCAAGACCGAGAACCTCGCCTACGCCATCTCCAGGATCTACAGGGTCCCGGCCATGCACCCCGCTGTCCAGGAAGCCATCCGGGTCTACTGATTGCGCAGAAGCTCCAAGAGCAATCGGGGGAGGGCCCGGCCAAAGCCGCCGCCCGGCTTCAAGGTTCGACTCGCCAACAAGGATGACATCGGCGCGCTGGTCAACCAGAGGCACATGATGTTCGAAGCCATGAGGCACCCCACGCAGGGGGAGCACAGGCGAGGCGACAGGGCCTACAGGAATTGGGCAGTTGAGAAGATTGAGAAGGGACTCCTGCGCTGCTACCTCGTCGAGGGCCCGAAGGGGAAGGTCGCAGCCGGGGGGTGCGTCTGGCTCCGCGAGCATCCGCCCAGGCCGAGCAGGTTCGGCCGCCTCCAGCCCTACCTGATGTCGATGTACACCGAGCCCGAGTTCCGGAGGCTGGGCCTCGCAACAGTCATCGTCGACCGGGCCGTGAGGTGGGCCTCCGCGAGGGGCTATCGGCGCGCCACCCTGCATGCGTCCGAGGAGGGGAGGAAGCTCTACTCCAAGCTTGGATGGGTTAGAGCCTGGGAGATGCGGCTGGACCTGAAGAAATCGTCCGGTGCTACTGCAGGCCGCGCCAGATCTTCACGCCGGGCGGTGTGATCACGACCCTCTCGTCGCCCAGCCTCGCAATGTCTCCGCCCACGGAAGTCGCGAACTCATAGAGCTGCTCGACCGACGACTTCAGTTCCTCTAGGCTCTTCTGTGCCAGCGGGGTGACCTTGAGGATCACTATCGTCTTGTTGGTCACGTCCTCCTGGATCCTCGGGATGTCTTCGACGCTCTTCAGAGGTATCGCCTTCAGGAGGATTTCCTTGACCTTGCCTTCCATCTTGCGCTCCTGTATCACGCCTGACATTGTCTTTGTGTTTCTCCTTGGGCCCCGGGCATATTATTAACCTTAGGGCGGGGCCAGCAATTCTACGAGAGATGTGAATTAGTTAGACCAACTTGTAGAGTAATCTTCAGGAGAGGCCGAAACCGTTCTCGGCATATAAGGGGAGGGTTGCGTGAAACTTCTCGCCCGGTCCGCGCGTCCCGGGGGCTCAGACGGCTTTGTGCAGTTCCCAGTACCTGTCCCCGACGTGATGCAGGTTCTTCAGACAGCTCCCCTTGGTCATGCCCTTCGCTTCGGCGCTGGGAACCTGGGCCACCCCTATGGCGATCGCACGCCCCTTCTTCTCCTCCCTGACCACCACCACCCTCCCCGCCTCGCCCCAGTCGTCGAAGCTCCTGATCCCCGGGCGCATCACGTCCGCGCCGTTGACGAGGAACTTGATCGCCCCCTCGTCGACCATCGCCCCGGGGAACAGGCCCAGGGCCTCCTGCGAGCCGAGGAACGGGACGAACTTCTCCCCTGCCTGCACGAAGACCAGGCCGTCAAGGGCGACGAAGACCACGCCGTCGCCGGGCTCAGCGCAGTCGGCCTGGGCCGACTTCGGAAGCTTGAGGTCTACCTTGAGAGCGGCCTCTATCTTCTGGATGATCTCCGCCGAGTCCCTCCGGGACAGGACCCACTTCTTCAAACTTGAATTCCGAGAATGATTCCTTAAATAAATCCATTCGGGAGGCGGCAACAGGAACTCCTTTTGTCAGTAGACATGGCAGTGAAAGTCCTCGACGAGAGCGTCGGGAAGACCGTGCTCATCAAGCTGAAAGGAGGCAAGGTGATCAGGGGGACGCTCCAGGGCTTCGACCAGCACATGAACCTCTCCCTCGAGAACGCCGAGGAGGTCACCGAGGAGGGAAGGTCCACCTCGCTGGGCATGCTCATCGTCAGGGGAGACAACATCATAATTATCTCTCCGCCGCCAGCCTAGGCCCGACGAAATCTTCTCCGTCCCAGAAGCAACGAACCTACCTTTAATAGCGAACCGTCCTGACGAGAGAGAAGGAACCCAGGATGGTGCTCGACCTTTTCACGGCCCTGGTCGCGGGCGCGGTCGGGCTCGGGTTTGGGGGGGTCGTCACCTACTTTGTCTTCTTCTCTCGCCCCAGGGCACAGAAGGTCGTGGCTGCCGCCCGCGACGCGAAGGGTGTAGTCGCCCTGGCCTCGGTTACATCTTCGGACCTCGACCGCTCGAGGAGGGAGATGAGGACGGTCATGGTAGAGAGGGACCTGCTGTCGTCCGCGCTGATGAAGCTCTACGAAGCTGAAAACGAGGGAAGGATTACCCGCGAGGAGAGGGAGATGATCTCCAAGCGGTACAGCGAGCAGATCAAGGACCTGCAGTCCAAGCTCAAGGACGTGGAGCTGATCGTCGAGGTGGGCGAGCTCGAGGGCCTGAGGAACGAACTCGTGACCCTCTTCGAGACGAAGATCCAGAACATCGAAGGCAGGCTCGACGCAGCGAAGCAGCGGCTGGGGGCCGCGGCCCCGGAGATGGTGAAGAAGGAGGCGCCCACCAGGGCCGAGCGCACCACCGACCTCGAGAGGGCGGTGGAGAAGAGGGCGAAGCCTCAGATGAGCGAGTCCGAGCGCAGGGTCAAGGAGCTCAGGGAGGACGTGATGGACGCCATCGCCCAGCTCGAAGAGATCGATCTAAACAAGAAGCAGCAGGAAGACTGATGGACCGACTAAGGCAGGCGCTGAAGGGAGTCGCCCAGGACCTGTCGAAGAAGCTGGCCTCGAGTGCGACCCTGGGCCTTGGGAGCGGCTCCACTGTCGCCATGCTGCTTGAAGAGCTCTCGCCGCTGCTCATCGCCAAGGGCCGGCGCGTCTCCGGGGTCCCGACCTCGACCCAGATCGAGCTCGTGGCTTCCAGGAACGGCATCGACCTGGTGCCCTTCAGGGGCTCCGTGGACCTTGTCGTCGACGGCGCCGACCAGGTGGACGAGGGCCTAAACCTGATCAAGGGAGGCGGAGGGGCGCTGCTCAGGGAGAAGGTGGTGATGGGGAGCGCAAAGTCGATCGCCATAGTCGCGGCCGAGAACAAGTTCACCAAGCTTTTGTGCGAGAAGGGCGTCAGAGTCCCCGTCGAGGTCGTGCCCCTGGCGAGGGAGAGCGCCAAGGTGAAGCTGTCCTTGCTGGGCGGCGTCCCGGAGGAGAGGCTGATGCCCAAGGGCTACCCCTACTTTACCGAAAACGGGAACCTGATCCTAGATACAATGTTCGAGCCGGTCGAAGACCCGAAGAAACTCGAAGCCAAGCTAAGGTCCGTCCCCGGGGTCGCGGAGGTGGGGATCTTCACCTTCAGGCCGATCACCGTCTACAGGCTCAGGGACGACGGAACTTTCGACGTCCTCAAAAACCCCAATTAGACTTATAACCTCCTTTCAGAGACGAAGACGCAAGAATATGACGCGAGACGCAGGGTACAAGTCCGCCCCGATCGACCCCAACTTTCTCTCCAAGCCCGACCTCTTCCCTGTGACCGGCGAGCACAACGGGCACAAGGTCCGCGCCCTCGGGGCGTCGAGGATGGACGGCGACGCGAAGCCTTACCCCACGACCCAGGGCCTTCACGGGACCGCTGTCGCGATCGACTGGG
>JACQFO010000044.1 GCA_016200025.1 Nitrososphaerota archaeon | reverse complement strand
GGGAGGCCATAGAAAGGGGCAAGCGCGTGCTCGAACAGATCGCAGGCCAGAAGCCGAGCCAGAGGAAGGCCAAGAAGGCCATAAGGGACTTTGGGATCCACGAGGGGGAGCCCATCGGCGTCATGGTCACTGTCAGGGGCAATGAGACGAAGGCCCTGATCGAGAAGCTCCTCGCAGCAAGGGAGAAGAAACTCCAAGGTTCCTGCTTCGACGCAAGGGGCTCGGTCTCCTTCGGCATAAAGGAACACATCGAGATCCCCGGCGTCAGGTACGACCCCGAGATAGGGATCCTCGGCCTTAACGTCTCCATCCTCCTAGAGAGGCCGGGTTACAGCGTCGCGAGGCGCAGCAGGCGCACTTCGAAGGTCGGGAAGGCCCACCACGTGACCAAGGAGGACTCGATGCAATACTTCAAGGAGAAGTACGGAGTGACTGTAATATGAAAGAGCGGCACACGAAGGTAAGAAAGTACGGCAAGTCGACGCACTACTGCAAGAGGTGCGGCCAGTACGGCGCGGTGATCAGGTCCTACGACCTGGTGCTGTGCAGGCAGTGCTTCAGAGAGGTCGCCGAGAAGCTGGGCTTCAGGAAGTATGACTAGGTAGATAGACATGCCAGCCACCAACATACTCGCCAACCTCTTCGCGAGCCTCCAGAACGCGGAGTTGAGGAACAAGAAGGAGTGCATGGTCATACCTGCGTCCAAGCTCGCCGGCGAGGTCCTCCGGGTCCTCCAGTCCCGGAAGTACGTCGGAGAGTTCGAGCACATCGAGGACGGAGTGGGGGGCAAGCTCAAGGTCCAGCTCCTCGGCCGCATCAACAAGTGCGGGGTCATATCGCCAAGGTTTCCGGTCAGGTCTTTGAAGCTCGTGGACTGGGAGCACAGGTACCTCCCAGCCGTCGGCGTGGGGACGCTGATCGTGTCGACCCCCCAGGGCTTGATGTCGCACGTCGAGGCCCAGGAGAAGAAGATCGGCGGGAGATTGATAGGATTTGTCTACTAAGACCGTCCAGCAGCAGGCCATCGACCTCCCGGAGGGGGTCACCGCGACCCTTCAGGGGCGCACTCTCTCCGTAAAGGGGAAGCTGGGCGAGGCCAAGAAGCATTTCGACAAGGTGAAAATCAACATCTCCTTGGAGGGCAACAGGGTCCTCCTCTCCCCCTTCTCCAAGAAGAAGAAGGACAACGTGATCATGAACACCGTCCTCAGCCTCGTCAACAACATGGTCTCGGGCGTGGTGAAGGGGTACACCTACAGGCTCAAGGTCGTCTACGCGCACTTCCCCATCTCAGTCAAGACCAAGGGGGACCAGATATTCGTCGAGAACTTCGTGGGCGAGAGGTCCCCCCGGGTCGCCAACATAGTGGGCGGCTGCAAAGTGACCATCGAAGGAGACGACATCATAGTCAAGGGGGTCTCCGTCGAGGACGTCGGGCAGACCTCGGCCAACGTCGAGCTGGCCACGAAGATCAAGAGGAAGGACCAGAGGATCTTCCTCGACGGCGTGTATATCTACCAAAAGGAGGAGGGCTGGTAAAGAAATGCCAAAGTCAAAGGCCTCCGAGGAAAAGGGTCTCAAGGAATTGGTGGCGAAGAGGAAGGAGATCTCCTCCACCAGGCCAAAGTTCGTCAGGCAGGAGAGCTGGAGGTACGTCAGGATTCACCCGGAGTGGCGGAAACCCAAGGGCATAGACAGTAAGATGAGACGCCAGGACAAAGGGTGGCCAAAGCTCGTGAGAATCGGCTACCGCGGGCCGGTGAAGGCGAGGGGCCTTCATCCCAGCGGCCACTTCGAAGTGCTCGTCCACAGGCCTGGAGACCTAGAGGGCATGGTCCCAGGGCGCGACGTAGCGAGGATCGGCGCCACAGTCGGGGCAAAGAAGCGGGACGCGATCCTGAGCAGGGCGACGGAGCTGGGGCTGAGGGTCGTTAATCCGACGGGGTTGAGGATAATTGAATCTAAGGAGTAAAAGAAGGCTCGCGGCGTCTGTGATGGGCGTCGGCCTCGACAGGGTCGTCTTCGACGAAGAGTACTCGGACCTAATCCAGGACGCGATCACGAGGAGCACCATCAGGGGCCTCGTGGGTTTCGGCGCCATCAAGGCCGCCCCCGAGAAGGGCGTCTCGAGGGGCAGGTTCAGGATCAGGTCGAGGAAGCTCAAGCGAGGAAGAGGCTCGGGCTCCATAAAGGGAGCCGCCCATGCGCGCAACCCAAGCAAGGGAGTCTGGGTGACCAGGGTCAGGGCCCTCAGATGGAGGCTGAAGGTGGCCAAGGACAGGAAGGAGATCGACAACGTCTCCTACAAGAAGCTCTACAAGCAGGTCAAGGGCGGGCAGGTCAGAGGGGTCAAGCACCTCCTGGACCTGATGAAGGAGGAGAAGAAGTAACGTCCACCTATGTGCCCCTCCAGCGCAGGCGCCGGGAAGGCGTCACCGACTACCGCTCCAGGCGCAGGGCCGTCACATCCGCGGTGCCCCTGCTGGTGGTCCGCTTCTCCAACAAGAACGTATCCTCTCAGTTCGTCACGCCAAAAGTCAGCGGCGACGTCGTCGTCTCCTCGGCCCACTCAAAGGAACTGGTCAAGCTCGGCTGGCTCGGCTCTCCAAAGTCGACCCCGGCATGCTACCTCCTGGGCATGCTGGCAGGGAAGAAGGCCCAGAAGAAGGGCGTCACCCACGCAGTGCTTTACAACGGCATCGCCCCCTTCATCCGCGGCTCAAGGGTCGCAGCCTTCCTGAAAGGCGTCGTCGACTCGGGCGTCGAAGTCCCAGTTGGCGAGGGGGCTTATCCCCCTGAAGACAGGGTCTCGGGCAAGGCGAT